>JAKEEV010001107.1 GCA_022616395.1 Planctomycetia bacterium
GTGGGCGATCAGGATCAGACGGGCTTCGCAACCCTTCCGTTGGTGCGTCTTGTGAAGTCGGCACTGGCGAACGCTCCTCCTGAAGTCGATGTGTCGTACATTCCTCCGGTGCTGGCGTGCGATTCGTGGCCCGCTCTGCACGCGGAGATTCTGCAAAGTCTCTTCGACCGCATCGGCCGCAAGCGCGAACGGCTCGCGAGCGCTCTGGCTTCTCGAGGAGGCGTCATCGCGGGCGGCGACCCTCAAGATGCGATCTCCGCGGCACACCTTCGCGAACTGAACGAATCCTACGCGGTGCTCAGCGTGCTCGCGTTCACGCCGGGCATTCCTCCGCTCACGGCCTACACTGAACTCTGTCGGCTTGTGGGGCAGCTCGCCATCTTCGACCGCTCCGGCCGATGGCCCGCGATTCCTCCTTACGACCACGATGACCTCGGCGGATGCTTCTATCGCGTGAAAGTGTATCTCGACACTCTACTCGACATTTTGCCCGAACCGGAGTACAAGGAGCGGCCGTTCATCGGCATGGGGCTGCGAATGCAAGCCGCCATCGAACCGACGTGGCTCGATCCCGCGTGGGCGCTTTATCTGGGCGTGCGATCCGAAATGGACCCCGACGAGATGATGCGACTCCTCACGGTGCCGGGTCAACTGGATATGAAGGTCGGTTCCGGCGACCGCGTGGACGCGATCTATCAGTTGGGTCAAGCCGGACTGCGGTTTGAAGAGTGCCCAAAGCCCGGTCCGCTTCCCGATCTCGCGGGTCAGCGCTATTGCCGAATCAGTCGGCAACCGGAACGCGAATGGAACTCCGTAACGCGCTCGCTCACGGTCGCTGTTCGCTTCAACGAAACGCGTGTGGCCGGCGCGATCCAGGGTCAGCGTGCGGTAACAGTGAAGACCGGAGGCGGACGAACCAACGCGATGCAGTTCACGCTCTACGCGGTGCCGGCCGGTTAGCGGCTGCTGAGCTAGCCGTGAGGCCGACGGTTGGCGAACGGCGTGGCGTCAGCCCGCCGAGCGTGTGGGAACGAGCCGCGACCGTGCCAGGAGTATCAAGTTGGGCGTGGGGAGAGGGCATGGTGTTTTCAGCCCACCTCAGCCAACTTCCTGCGGTCAGACGAGGGCGCAGGCTGGGACTCGACACAGAAGCGCTACCCTGCACCCCACGCCAAGTGAGCCAGGCGAGGACCGCGAAAACACGCAAACCGAGGATGGCA
>JAKEEV010001108.1 GCA_022616395.1 Planctomycetia bacterium
CATCGCGATACGCTAAAAGCTGCTGGCGTTCATCGAGCCGGGACGCTGATTCTCAGTGCGTCGGGTCTGCGTGGAAGCGAAGAAGTCCTTCGCCTGGCGCGCGAACTCAATCCCGACATCCGCGTACTGGCTCGGGCCGCGTATCTGCGGGAACGGACTGGATTACTCCTCGCTGGTGCGGACGAGGTGTTCACGGCCGAGGGCGAAATCGCGCTGGCGATGGCGGAGGAGATTCTCACCGCGCTGGGGGCGACACCCGAACAGATCGACCGCGAACGCGACCGACTGCGAGAGGAGGGGATCGTCACCCGCGAAAAGAACCTCTTTGAACCTGTTCCCTTCGTTGCCCCCTCCGAAAACACAGCTCACACGGAAGTGGAGTTCACTCCAGCGCCCGCGGTGTCGAGTGAAGCGGTGTCGAGCGAACCCGATCCCGGCACGCGGGCCGAGTGAGGGCGATTGTTGGAGTCCCGGCCTTAGCCGGTCTTCTTGCATTTTCAGAACCGCCTGAAGGTGGGACTCCAACAACAGCACATCGTTTCGGTACTGCGCGAAACTCTTTCAAGCACCAATTGCGCAGCTTCCCCACTCACCCAAAGGAGCGGAATTCGGTCAATCGGCCTTCGCTTGATCTCCGATGAAAGATGTTGGTCTGGCGGGATGGGTTGGGTGATGGGAGACGAGGACATGCGGGGCCACACTCACCGGCGAATCCTCATCGTTGCGTGCCTCTTGGCGTTTGCGGGGAGTGGGCAAGCACAGGATTCACGACTGGAGTTTCCCGTCGCGCAAGCGCCGGTGGAGCGGATCACTTCAACGACAGCGGTGCGCGAAACTCGCGAGTTTGGGGGAGGACAGCGCGGAGGATCGCCTGTCGAGACTCTCGAATCCCTCACTGGTGAGCGTGAGGAACGCGACGAGATCGAGACTGACCGCGACTCCTTTACTCCGGCAACCACAACCGCCGGTCGGAGGCGGTTGATTGTCGAGTTGGCGTACTCATTCATCGACAACCGCGGGGTGAAGGAAACGCACAGTTTCCCGGAACTGATTCTGCGTTACGGCGTGACCGAGCGAATCGAACTGCGCTTTGGCTGGAATGCCGAGATGGGCGGAGCCGGCAGCAGCGTTTCAGGCGCATCCTTCGATGAAGGCGACGAGTTGTTCGGGCGATCGGGGCGCATCGAACGCGAATACGCTCTGTCTTACGGAGTGAAGTTCCGTGTCACCGATCAAGACCGGTGGATTCCAGGAAGCGCTATCATCGTGCAAGGCAAAACACCCACTGGTGGGAACTCCACCCTCACGCCCGCGACGGGGTTGGTCGCGACTGTCGTTGCGGGGTGGGAACTGCCCAACCGCTGGCGATTCGACACCGCGATTCGGTATGGCTTTGGGAGTGAGGAGGGTGATCGTTTCAACCTGTGGGCACCTTCGGCCGTGCTTCGCGTGCCGATCAGAGAGCGATGGGCGGCTCATGGCGAATACTTCGGCATCGTCACGAGCGGCAAGGAACAAAACGTTACGCGACATTACTTCAGCCCTGGATTGCACTGGCTGGCAACGCCCGATCTTGAAATCGGCTTCCGTCTTGGCTGGGGACTGAACGATCAGTCGGCGCGGTTCTTCGCGAACACGGGTGTCGGCTGGCGGTTCTAACTGTCTGTCGGTTTAATTCCTTGAAGACGAATACGCCGGCAATTCTGGTTATGCCTTCAATATAGATCGAGATGAGTTACCTCAGTTAGTCTGTACCGGTCGAACCGATCACGACCATTTCTGCCACCTCTACCAACTCCGCGGCTTTGGCTTGAGAAGCACTGGATTCCGTCAATAGCACCCCCAACTTCTCGGCTCAAGCAGGTCAGCCCACGTTTTCCATCGCTCCGCACTTACCGTCAGGTCGATACCCGCTGCGACAACCGGTTGTCCGGCCTCAGCGCCTGGATGAATTGTGACCGGCGAATCGAGGCGCCTTCACTTGGCGCATCGCGAAGGATTCACACATGCGTAAATACTATTACAGTCTGCTCGCGGCCTGCGCTGTGAGTTTGGCTCATATCGCGGGTGGAATGGCCCAGGAACCAGTTCCCAGTTCTCCCCCGGAGATATTGCCCGTTGCTCCCGCGCCAGTCGCGCCGGTCGCGGCTCCTGCTGAGATTGTTCTGCCTCCGATCCCCGCGGTGCCGGAATCATTGCCGGAAATCCCCCCGGTCGTTGTGCCTGAACTTGAACCCATCACGGGGCTAGGGTCGCCGGTCGTGCTCCCGCCTGCGTGTACCTCTGGCCGTTGTCCGCTCCGGACGCTTCCTGCTCCGGGAACAGTTTCAATTCCGCAACCGCCAGTGACGGGACTCCTCGCCCCTGCTCCGCACCCGACGATGCTCCCGGAGCCGGGAGCGCTCGGCGCGTATGATTCGCTTGTATTGCTCACAGCAGACCCCAGCGCAGCTGAGGCTCCGCCCGCTGCTCCTCCTCCACCACCTCCATTCGGCGGGCCGCTTGGAGAGCGACCGAATTTGCTCGGCGACTGGCGCGGAGCACGCGGCAGTCTACGCGAGCGCGGGTTCAACTTCGATATCTATTCGACCAACTTCGGTGCCAACATCGCCAACGGCGGACTGACAGAGACACTGAAGTATCGCGGACGAATGGATTACTTGCTCAACATCGACGGCGAGAAGGCCGGGTTGTGGAAGGGCTTCTTCATCGACCTGCACGGCGAGTCGGTGTTCGGCGATTCGATCAATCAGTTCTCTGGCACGCTGATGCCTCTGAGCGTGGCTCAGTTGTTCCCGGTCCCGACTGGCTCTTCGACGGCCTTGACGGGAGTGAAGTTCACGCAGGCTCTCTCGGAGAATTTCGTCCTCTTCGCGGGGAAGCTCAACACCCTCGACGGATTTAACCAGCCGTTCACCGGAGGCGCTCGCGGGGTCAACGGCTTCTGGAACGGGGCGATGTTGTTCAACCCGGTGTTCATCCGTAGCGTACCCTACTCGACATTCGGAGGCGGATTCGCGATTCTGAGAAATATGGAACCGGTGGTCTCGTTCGTCCTGTTGGATGCGAACAACACACCGAATCGAGACGGGTTCGACACGTTCTTCGATAACGGCGTGGTGTTCGTTCCTCAGATCAACATCCCGACCAAGTTCTTCGGTCTGCCGGGCCACCAGGGGATCACGGCCAGTTACAGCACCCGGAGCTACACCGTTATCGACCGATCCGCGTTCATCTTCCCCATTCTTCTTGGGGTTGCTCCTCCCAGAAAGAACGACTCGTGGTCGATCGCGTACAACTTCGATCAGGCTCTGTACGTTGATCCGTGCAACCCGAAGCGGTCGTGGGGCATCTTCGGCAACCTCGGTATCGCGGACGTGAACCCAAGCCCCTTCCGGTGGGCGGCGAACATCGGCGTTGGTGGAAGCAGCCTGATTGCGTCGCGCCCGCTCGACACATGGGGTCTCGGCTACTTCTACCTGGGATTCAATAACTCACTCCAGAAACTTGCTCCACGATTGCTCCCGTTCCGCGACGGCGAGCAGGGAATCGAAATGTTCTACAACGCGGCCGTTACTCCGTGGTTCCACATCACGCCGGACTTGCAGATCGTGCATCCCGGCCAGAGGCGTGCCGACACACTGCTGTACTTCGGCCTGCGTGCGAAGGTCGATTTTTGATTCGTTGTGTTTGAATGCAAGCGGGCCGGACGATCCACGGATTGTTCGGCCCGCAGCGTTTTTTTCAGAACCCTGTCACTTCAATTCGATCGTGATCTTTCCGAGCTTGCCGGTGAACTTGTTGTCGCGTTCCTTGTAGTCCTCGGTCACCGGAGTGGCCTCGTCCACGCCGACGTCCGCCGTCTCGTCGGCCGAGAAGATGGCGGCGTGTGTGTTCCCGATCTTCCCCTCGGCGACCTTCTCGCCGTTGACGAAGATCGTCCCCTTACCGCCCTTGCCGAGTCCGCCACCGTCGTAGGTGAACTCGTACTTGATCGTCACTTTCCCCGCCGGGAGCGGCTTGTCGGAAGTGATCGTGTACCGCTCCAGCCCGACCCAGTTGTAGCAGTATTTCACCTTCCCGCCCTTCGTGTAGAGGCTCCAGCCGCCGAACCGCCCGGCCTGACAGAGGATTACACCGTCACACCCCTCCTTCGGAACCTCCACCTCGGCGGTGATGACGTGCGACTGGTTCTTGGTGTTGATGAAGACGTTCTCCATCATTCCGGTCATCCCTGGGAACACAGTCAGTGACTTCCGCCCCTGCATCAGATCGGGCCGGCCGACGAGTGCAGAGTTGAACCGCTCGATCACCCTGTCGTCCAGCGGATAGACGTGATACTTGACCGCTTCTTTCGTGAACAGCCCCTGCAACTCCTTGAGCTTGTCCGGGTGCTTCTCCACGATGTTATTTGCCTGGCTGAAGTCCTCGTTGACGTTGTAAAGCTCCCACTTGTCCTTGTCGAAGGAGTCCACGCGCGGCTTCCCCTCCCACGGAGCCTTGTGGACCGTGGACGCGACCCACCCATCGTGGTAGATCGCCCGGTTGCAGAAGATCTCGAAATACTGCGTCGTGCGCTTGTCCTTCGCCTTCGCGTTCTCGAAGGTGTAGACCATGCTCACGCCTTCGATTGGCCGCTGGACGACGCCGTTGACCGACTTCGGCTCCGGCAGTCCGCACGCTTCCAGGACCGTCGGGGCCACGTCGATGACGTGATGGAACTGACTGCGCACCTCGTTCTTCGCCTTGATCCCCTTCGGCCAGTGGACGACGAGCGGGTTGCGCGTGCCGCCGAAGTTCGCGGCGACCTGCTTGGTCCAGGTGAACGGAGTACAGCCGGCGACAGCCCACCCGGCCGCGTAGTGACCGTAGGAATTCGGCCCGCCGAGGTCGTCGATCCGCTTGAGGATGTCCTCGAACTTCTCGGTCACGCCATTGAAGTAGGTGCTCTCGTTGAACAGCCCGTTCATCGTCCCCTCAGCGCTCGCCCCGTTGTCGCCGACCTGATAGAGGAACAGCGTGTTCTCCATCTGGCCCATCTCTTCGAGCGCCGCGACGAGCCGCCCGATCTCATGGTCGGTGTGCTCGCCGAACCCGGCGAATACTTCCATCTGCCGGGCGAACAACTTCTTCTCGTCGGCGGTCAGCTTGTCCCAGTCCTTGATCGCCTCGGGCTTTGGCGCGAGTAGTGTGTTCTGGGGCACGACGCCGAGCTTCTTCTGATTCGCGAGAGTCATCTCGCGCTGCTTGTCCCAGCCGTGGTCAAACTTCCCCTTATACTTGTCGATCCACTCCTTCGGGCAGTGGTGTGGGGCGTGGGTGGCGCCGGGGGCGAAGTAGACGAAGAACGGCTTGTCTGGTGTCAGCGCCTTCTGGTACTGCGTCCAGGCGATGGCCTGGTTGGTCATGTCGGTGGTGAAGTGGTAGTTTGGGTCCTTCGGCGTCTCGATCTTCGTCAGCCCGTCGTAGATGAGCGGCGCCCACTGGTTCGTCTCGCCGCCGATGAAGCCGTAGAACTTGTCGAACCCGGAGCGAGTCGGCCAGCGGTCCGTCGGTCCAGATGGGCTAACTTCCCACACCGGGCACTCGTGATACTTGCCGAACGCGGCCGTGCTGTACCCATTGAGCCGGAGCATCTCGGCCAGCGGCGCGATATTATTGGGCCGCGACCCGGTGTTGCCGGGGAATGCGGTCGCGGTTTCGGTGATCGACCCCATGTTGCACGAGTGGTGGTTTCGCCCGGTGAGCAGGGCGACTCGCGTCGGCGAGCAAAGTGCCGTGGTGTGGAAGCGGTTGTATCGCAGACCGTTGTTCGCCAGCTTCTCGCACGTCGGCATGTTGATCGGCCCGCCGAAGGCGCTCGACTGCCCGAAGCCCATATCGTCGATGAGCACGATGACCACGTTCGGAGCACCCTTCGGGGCATTCACCCGAAACGGCACAGGAGCCTTGACCTTTCGGGCGTCGATCTCGGTGATCTCAACGCGTTTCGGCTCCGGGATCGGCAGGATCGTGCGGTCAAGTATGTCAGGCTCTTTGGGCTGAGCCGCGACCACCAGTTTCTCGCGAGTGGGAGTCGGGGTGTCGGCGAGCAGTTGGGGCCGATTGACCAGCCAACCGAAGGCTGCACCCGTCGCGATCAGTGCGACCGCAGCGAGGGAATATAAGCGGTTC
>JAKEEV010001109.1 GCA_022616395.1 Planctomycetia bacterium
AGAGCAGTTTGAAGCCGTTATCGAGTCACTGCGACAGGTGATCCCGAATGTGGTGCGAATCCGACTCGACTTGGAGCAGTTTTCGGGTCGATTCGGTGACGTGCTCATCTTTGACTTCAAGGGCGCTCCAGATGTCTCGGTTGTCTCCGCAAGCGACGGCACCTTGTTCGTCTTAGGTTTGCTCTCGGTTATCCTCAGGCCCGACCAGCCAAAACTGATCCTTCTGGATGACCTCGATCATCGTCTCCATCCAAAAGCCCAGATGCAACTCGTCGATCTCCTTCGGAAACTGCTTGCGCAGTTCCCTGACCTCCAGATCATCGCAACATCGCACTCTCCGTACATCCTGAATAAACTCGAATGGAACGAAGTGCGAGTCACTGGCTTGAAGGACGATGGTTCCGCTATCTGCGCGAAGCTCGAAGATCACCCCGAAGTCGAGCGGTGGCGAGAGGCGATGACGCCCGGTGAGTTCTGGAGTCACATCGGAGACGATTGGGTCAAGAAACTCGGCAAGCCCCAAGCTGAGCAGCCACAACCTGCACCGGTCGCGTCATGAGCTGGTCCATCGCCCTCGTCTGCGAAGCGCCGGCTGATCGCCGAACCGCTGTGCGGCTGACGACTCGCGTCGTTTGCGATCACGAGTCGGTGCGCGACTGGATGCAGCCGGAGTATCTTCAGTTTCGTGGGTATCGACCTGAAGACGAGCAACTGCTTTGGCGCGAGGTCAAGACGACCGCAATTGCGAACAACGTATCTGTCATCGGGTTCATCAACGGCTTGCCCGTGTCGCCTGACGCTCACAACGCACTTCGAGCGCTGATTCTCTTCAACAGGCTCGACCCGCGACCGGACGCGGTCATGCTGATCCGCGATTCGGACGACGATCTCGAACGGCGCGACGGGCTTCATCAAGCTCGCGACGCCGAGCCGTGGAAATTCAAAGTCGTCATCGGATTCGCCCACACCAAACGCGAATGCTGGCACATCTGCGGCTTTGAACCAAAGGACGAAGACGAACGCCAGCGACTTGAGAACGAGAGGCAACACCTCGGTTTCGACCCGCGAACGCGCTCACACGAATTGACCGCCAAGCACGACCCGAAAAACGACAAGCGAAGCGCCAAACGTGTCTTGAGTGTGTTGACTGCTGATGACTTTGATAGGGAAGGGGAGTGTCTCACCGCAATTGCTGTCCTACACGATCGCGGCGAAGAAAACGGTTTGCGCGCGTTCCTGGAGGAACTCCGAACAATCCTTGTGCCGATGTTCACCCAATGAATTCCCACCTCAGCCCGGTTCGGAGCGGCCGAGGTGGTTGAGCAGAGCGTTGAGTTCGTCTTCTTCTAAAGGCGTGTGGAACTGGCAGCCGTGCATCCAGTGGCCCAGGTTGTCTCGGCGGAGGCGGACGACCGTCACCGGAAGGATTCGAGGAGTGCGGTTCGCTGTCACCAACTCGATCAAGAGTTCCGTGCCCACCTCGCATCGGCGAGCTAAAAGAATCCCCACTCCGCCCGCAGAGACATCCTTCACCACCAAAGGCCAAATCTCCTGCGATTCCGAAAGCGATCCGCCCTCTGGGATGTCGAACAAAGAGGTGTTGATCGTGCAGTTGCTCCCCACTCCCAGCGCATAACGCACATACGCCCGGCGCTCGTCGCTGGCCACTGGAGTCGGTCGCGAATCCGTCTTCGCGTTGCCAGAACTCAGAGATCGACCGCGCAGAAGTTTCAGGAACTCCGCGCAGGTCGCGGGCCGCTTCGCCGGGTCATGGTCGGTCGCGCGGCGAATAATCTTGTCCGTCCGCTCTGTCAGTCCCACCGCGAGCTTCGGAGTTCGCGACCGGCTTCTGCGGCGCTGACCTGGAACGGGCGGAGCTGGTGGTTCCGGTGCAACCCACAACCCCCCCGTGAGAGCTTCATAAAGCGTGGTTGCCATCAAGAAAACAGGATCGTCGATGGGTGGTGGAGGCGGTGGAGGAGGTGGAGGAGGAGTCGGGTCGTAGCTCATCGGCAGTCGCCAGGACGGTTGAGGAGCCGAACGAGATGGTGGCGGGGGAGGAGGGGCTGGCGGTTCGACCTCCGCACCCGCGCCGGCGGGGAGTATCTTCGCGACCCCATCGTTGCGAATCAGAATGTTAAATGAGTTGACGGGACAGACCTTGTGCTTTCCCTTGCGCGCGTAATCAATGGCCTGACCCACTTGAGCCAAAACGCGAACCACGGTGTCTTCCGGCAAGCGAGCGTGAGCCTCAATCATGCGCGCCAGGCTCGTCCCGTCCACCCACTCGGTCACCAGATACGCGAATGCTCCTTCCTGACCAAAATCCAGGATGCGGAGAATGTTGGGATGCTCGCACGCAACGGCTTCCTGGAACTCGGCTACGTAGTCGATCTTCGCTTCTTTCGCCCGAGCCAGGGGAAACAGGTGAACCGCGACCAGCGCATCGGTTTCCGTATCGCGAGCGCGATACACGTCTCCAGCGGTTCCCAAACCCACCCGGCCAGAGAGCGCGTAGTGGCCAACCGACAGCGGGGGGGCGCTCGGCAAACTCCGAACGGCCATGAGCTTCGGCTCCGGTTTGGTTCCAGGACGGGCAAAAGTATCGACCGGATCACCGCAGGGGCGGCGACCGGCTCGTGCTCAACCAGCAAATCGGGGCAGGGCTAGACAGGGAACTATGCGACAAGGACTGAATTCCGTCAATTTTTCTGAATCTGACACCTTTGCGACACGAACCGCCAAGCGAGTCTAACCGTCGACCAGTTCATCTCTTAGCAAAAACCCCTTCGCCTCAGGTTCCTCCGGCCCAACGGCACATGCCGGTGGTGAGTGGTGAGTGGTGAGTGGTGAGTGGTGAGTGGTGTTAGCGCTGCGCATTCTGGACTTTGAGAACTAATACTGAAGGCAAAACAGCAAATACCAC
>JAKEEV010001110.1 GCA_022616395.1 Planctomycetia bacterium
TCCAGAGCGCTGGTCGGCTCGTCGAAGAGGATCGCCGAGGGGTTAACCGCAAGCGCCCGCGCGATTGCAACACGCTGTTGCTGACCGCCGGAAAGCTGCGCCGGGCGAGCTTCGTACTTCTCGCCCAGGCCCACGCGATCCAGCAGTTTCTTCGCCATCGCTTCCGCTTCATCTGTCGCCTTCCCCAGCGCATGAACCGGTCCGGCCATCACGTTCCGCAAGGCGGTCATGTGCGGAAACAGGTTGAACTGCTGGAACACCATGCCGACCATGCGCCGGAGTTCAATGAGCGTCGCCTTCGGCGGAGTTTGCCCGCCGAGGAGCTTGAGCGAATCGCCAACAGCGACTTCACCTTCTTGAAACACCTCCAGCCCGTTAATGCACCGCAACAGCGTACTTTTTCCGCTGCCGGACGGCCCAATGAGCGCCGCGACCTGCCCCTTGCGCACTTCGACCGAAGCACCATTGAGGATGCGCAGGTCGCCGTGATACTTCACGATGTTGGAAACTCGTATCATCGGTGTCCTCCGCTCACCGAACCCATCCGCTTTTCCAGAATGCGTGCAAGTACCGACATGGGGTAACTCATCAGCAGATATAGCCCCGCGGTGATGAATGCGAGTTCCACCACCAGATCGCGGTTGAAGTTATAGAGTTCGTTATATTTCCGCGTCAGTTCTGTGATGAGGATCACGGAACATACAGATGTATCCTTAAATAGCGCGATGAAATCGTTGGTGACTGGCGGAATCACAATCCGAAATGCTTGCGGAACGATCACGGTGCGGATCGCAGTGAACGGACTCATGCCGAGTGCGAGAGCCGCTTCCATCTGGCCCTTCGGAATGGCGAGCAACCCCGCGCGGTAGTTCTCCGCTTCATACGCGGCGTAGTTGATCGCCAGACCGAGAATGCCCGTGTAGATGGGATCCAGCGCGAAGATCGGGTCGATCTTGGGAATCATGAAGAACAGGAAGTACAGTTGCAACAACAGCGGCGTACCGCGAATCACTTCCACGAACACCGCTAGCGGGAACGCTAGCCACGTGGGGCCGTACACGCGACCCACCGCGATCATCATGCCGGCGGCCATCGCCAGCGGGAACGAAGCGACCGCCAGAAAGATCGTCATGCCCGCAGCGAGCAACAGTTCGCGCAACAGCCGCGGCCACGGGTTCGCCTTGTCGTCCGACTGGCCGGTGAGCTGGATGTCGTCAAGCGGGACGGGGAACACGCCGGTTTGGTTGTAGCAGAGCCACTCCTGGTCCGCGTTCCAGAGGCCGTACTTCGAGTAGATGCGCTGGAGCGTGCCGTCCTTCAGCCCCTCCTTGATCGCGTCGTTGATCTGGTTCAGTAACTCCACGTCGGTCTTGCGGAGGTAGATGACGTAGTAGCTCGGCTGCCGGCCTTCCCCGATCAGCTTGAGTTCCGGGATGGTGCGGGTGAAGTAGATACACGCGGGGTTGTCCTGCACGGTCGCGTCCAGGCGGCCTTTCCGCTTCACCTCCTCAAACATGATCGCCACGTCCTTGCTTTCCAGCACCTCGACGCGCTCGCCGAAGAGCTTGCGGCTGTAGTCGGCGGCGACCGATCCTTCCAGCACACCGACTTTGCGTTTTCCACCCGGCCCGGGTTTCGCCAGATCGCCCCACGACATGATGTCGGCCGAATCCTTGTGGCCGACGAGTTGGAGCCGGTAGACGTAATACGGGATGGTCGTGCCGTACTTTATGGCCAGGTCGTTGCGCTGTTCGTAGCCGTTGAGCACGATGTCGATGCCCTTCTCGCCCCCGCGAGGCTGTTCCAGCAACTCCGGCAGTGTGCTCCAGTCCGCGTCCACCTTCACGCTCTGGCGGCCGAGCTTCTTCGCCAGGTACGCCGCGAACTCGTACTCGAAGCCGATAAAGTTCCCCCCGGCATCCTGATACACGTAGGGCGCGCCGCCGGTAGGGTCGGTACCCCACCGCAATTCCTTCTCCTGTGCGAATGCCGGAGCGCCGACCAAGAGCGCAACAACGGCAAGCAACCAGCGTGGGTTCACTGGTGGAATCCTCCGAAAAGAATGCAGCTTCACGCAAA
>JAKEEV010000147.1 GCA_022616395.1 Planctomycetia bacterium
CTCGTGCAAACGATAGCGCACCTCCCACGCGCCCATGCCTTCCAAGTCACCCTTGTAGAGTGGATATAACTCGCTCGTTCTCGCATCCATCTTCAACACGAACGCTTCCTTGATCTTCTCGAACACGCTCCGATGGATGAGCGAGCATCCCAGGCCCACGCTGTCCACTTCAAAGACTTCACCTCTTTCCCACCCCTTCGGCGGGAAGTAGAGACCGCGTACGTGATGCGGGTCACGCGCTTCGTCTTCCGGTGTGTTGCGATAGTAGGCAATGGGATTGTGAGGCGGCTGGGTGGCGTAGTACACACCGCTCACCCAGGGACGACCGTGTTGCAACAACGTGGGCAGGGTGTGCTTCGGGTGTACCGTATCGTCTTCGATCATGTACAGCCAGTCGCTCGTCCCATCGAGAAACATCTTGACAATCGCGCTCTGGTTCTGATCCGCCATCGCGCTGTCTTGCGTCAGGATGCGCCCGAAGGTCACGACGTGGTGTGCCGTGAGCGCGATACACTCGCCTAACAGCGGAACCCACCAGTTCTCAGACTGCTTGTCGCGGCAGGCCACGCCGATGTCTACGGTCGGCGGCGCAACGGGCAGCGCCGCGTTCGGATGACGCTGCCCGTTGCCTGACTTGTCTGGCCGGTCGTGGCGTGTGTTGACTCTCATCTCACGCTTACGTGATGCCGATGATCGCGGCGTGCGCGGTGGTCGCGTGCCGCACGACCAGACCGAACTCGCCCACGACTTCACCCCGCTCGTAGTCGCCGGTCTTGGCGAGCGGCTCCTGCGTGAACGGGTAGAAGGTGAGCGCCCCCACGTGACGCTCATCGAGCAAGTCAATGAACGTGTCCGGCATCCAGCGGTCAATCACCAGGTCAACGTCCCCGAAGGGTGTCGAGACGCGGTTGATCGTCATGCCCACGACGGTATCTTCGCGCTGAACACGCAGGAACGATGCGCTGTCGTAGAAATTCTTGATGGTCTGCATTCGGGCCGGGCTGACGAAGGCGACGGTCGGCATCCCACCGTCACCGTAAGCGGCTTCGAGTGCATCTTCAAAGTGGGCTTGCGTCACTGCACCACCGGCGTTGATCGTGTTCGCACCCGCCACGTTGATGAGCGTGTGGAAGCCGGCGAAGGAACGCGGCGTGGTTGCGCTACCTGCCGCGCTGATGCCTCGGATGAACGACCGCTCCATCAGGCGCATGAGATGCGGGACTTTCTTGGCGGCCTGATAGTCGAACTCGCTAGCGATGCCGTAC
>JAKEEV010001111.1 GCA_022616395.1 Planctomycetia bacterium
CAACACGGCCGACATCGGATCCATCGGCCAGGTGACTGTCATTTCCAAGTCGGGCACGAATGACCTTCATGGGATGGGTTGGGATTACTACTCTACTCCGTGGTTTCGAGCGCGTGACCCGTTCGCACCGGCGCGCGGCACGGGGGTAACCCACCAGCCTGGCGGATCGGTCGGCGGTCCGGTTGTGTTGCCTGGAATCTACAACGGACGGAACAAGAGCTTCTTCTTCTTTTCGCTCGAGACCTCGCGCGGGAGCGCGATCCAACAGCTTCTCAACCCCACGGTTCCACTTCCTGCCTGGCGCGCGGGCGATTTCTCCGCTCTAGCTCCGAATACGGTAGTCCGCGATCCCAACGGGAACGCTCCGTTCTCCGGCAATCGCATTCCCGCTTCGCGAATCAATCCTGTGTCACAGAAGATCCAGGACCGGTTCTATCCGCTCCCCAACTTCGGCGATCCCACGGTGCTGGCGCCCCAGAATTACCGCGAGCAGCTTACGCGGCCGTTCGATCCAAACACGTACTACACCACTCGCGGCGACCACCGCTTCACCGAGAAGACCTTCGTGTTCGGACGGTGGACGTGGCAACGGCAGCATAGCCGAGCTTTCGAAAGTAATCTGCCAACAGTCGGCCGGCGGTGGCAGACGCGGGACACGCGCGCCCTGGCCATGTCGCTCTCGCACACGCTCAGTCCGTCCCTCGTCTCCGAAACGCGGTTCGGTATTACTTACAATGACAACCCGCTGCACGGCGCTGTCCTAGGCCGGGAGCTGGTTCAGGAGCTGGGTTTGGTGGGTCTCGCTGACAACCTGCCCGACATTAATGGCCTTCTCGACATCAGCTTTGCCGGCGTGGGGCTGCAACGTATCATGCAGTCACAGTGGCGTCACCCGGGGTTTAAGAACTACGTGCAGCAGTACCAGCAGCACGTCAACTGGTTCCGCGGCCGGCACAGCCTCAAGGCCGGGTTCATCCTCACGCGCGTGCGCTTCGAGGACAACCAGGCGTCGGCGAATCTGTTCGGGACCCTTAGCTTTTCCAACCGCTTCACGGGCCACCCATACGGAGACTTCCTGCTGGGAATTCCGCCCAGCGCGCAACGCGCATTCC
>JAKEEV010001112.1 GCA_022616395.1 Planctomycetia bacterium
CCCGCGCCCAAGAAGTCGGTGATGTAGACGAACCGCTCGCCGTCCCAGGTAAAGAGAATCGGGCACGAACTCGGCTTGCGATTGAGTTCAACGACCGTGGCCGCGCCCGCTGTCTTGTCCAATTCGGCCTGTGTGACCGCGTCTGGCCAGCGCACGCGCACCACATCCGCTCCTTCTGCCTTTCCCAATCCGAACAAGATCGGCAACCGCGATTGCCCCAACCCCGCACAGAGCGTTGTGGTTTCAGCGGCGGTGCGCAGCGGACCGGCATGAACGCGAACCCAGCAACCCACGCCATCGGAGTTCGTCCGCATGTACTTGTTCTCTTCGGTCATCACGCGCTCGCGTGTACCGGTCAGGGTCAGCGCAAGCGAGCTATTCCCATTTCCGAGGCTGCGGAAGGCACTCAACCCGTCGCTATCCGACCACACCAGCACATCCGGGACATGGTCGCCGTCGATGTCGAACACCACAATCGCGATGAGATCGGCGATTGAGTCGACCGCGGGACCGAAGGGCGCGTTTGCCTTCGTGAACTTGCCCGTGCCGTGCCCCTGAAGGAAGACCGGTTTGCGATCCGCGGAGAGACCGACAATATCCGTGCGGCCGTCAAGGTCGAGATCAGTCCACGCCGCGGAGCGCATGGAGGGCGCATCCGTTAATCCCGGAGCGAAGCGCTCCGAGAGCTTCTTGCCGGGCGTGTCGTGCTTGCTCACCAGTATTCGCGGAGCAGTTCCCGGTTCGACCAGCACCAGGTCGGATTGATCGTCGCCGTTGGCATCGAGAACCAATCCGCCGGCCCAGTTCGCCAGCCCTGAAGATATGCTCTCGCCGCGCTCGAAGCGCAACAATCGGTCGTTGAAGACCGTCACCGGTGCTTGACCGTCCACCAGCACGAGAAGATCAATGTCGAGGTCGCCGTCAGCATCGGTCATCACGAAGCCGACCACCGGCCCCTTCACGAGAAGTGCATCGGGCTTGGTCATTAGCTGAAATGCGCATGTCAAGGGTAAGAGAGGCGTGCCCTGTGGCGAAGGAGGAGAGATTCCGGCGTTGGCGAACACCACCACGCGGCCGGTCTCTTCGACTTTCTCACCCTTGAGTTGCTTTGCCGCGAGTTCCGGCGACTGCGCGTATTTGGCCGCGATGAGATCGAGGTCGCCGTCTTGATCCAGATCCATCCACGTCGCGGTGAGATACACTCCCGGTTCCTTGTCGAAGCCCGCCGCGGTCGTCTTGTCTTCAAATGACTTGCCGCCATTATTGCGAAAGAGCTTCAGACCGGCGGGACCAGCCAGCGCAATGTCCGGAAAGCCGTCGTTATCGAAGTCGCCGACCGCGCCGCCAAAGCTGCCGGGGTGCTTTGAGAGTCCGAAGTCTCCGGTTACGTCTCGCAAGCCCTTCTCGGCTTCGTTGTGAAGCAACAGATCGCCCACGACCGCACCGCGAAGCACTCCTCCAAGCACTAACACATCCGTCCGGCCGTCGCGGTCGAAGTCCAGAAGCAGAATGGTGCCTCCGAAGCGCGTGCGGACGGCCTTCTGTAAGTCGTTGAGCTTGTTCGCAGCAGCCCAGGGGGTTGTCCCAAGCTTCGCGCTGATCCGCGGAAGTCTCTCGAAAATTGGCATCAGCCCAAGATCCGCTGGCGGCGCGGGCGATTTGCCGATCACCTCGCCGTAGCGTCCCATCTCGGTGTACTTGATGTCTCCCAAATCCTCCGGCCCTCGCCCCTTGAGAGCCAGAAAGTCGTCGAGCAACTGTTTCTTTCGCTTCTCGTCGTCGAGAAGGAGTTTGTGTTGGGCCAGCGCGTAGCGAGCCGCGTTGAGGTAAGGATTGAGCGCGAGAGCCTTCTCGTAGTAGTCCTTCGCCTCGGCGGATTCGGATTCATCCGGCACGCACTTCCCACGCCAGTACCAGGCGTGCGCATCGGTCGGGTCAATCTCCGTCACCGTCTTGAAATACTTCCCGGCTTCCGGGAACTTGGCTCGGTGGTAGAGGATGATGCCCGTGCAGAAGTTCGCGTGCGGGTTGTTTGGCTCCACATCCAGCACTTCGCGGAAGAGTTTCATCGCGCGTTCGAGCTTGTCGGGTGCCTGCGTGTTGAGGAGCGCGATGCCGAGGTTGATCTTCGCGGGTGACCAGTCCGGGGCGAACTTCACTGCTTCCTCGAACTCTGTAATCGCCTTGTCGTACTGGAACTGGTCCATGTGCCCGATCCCGCGCGCATTGGCACGCGCGGCGGCGACCGCGTCGGGCTTCACGCGATCTGATCGCGACAGAAACGTCCACAATCCGAAACCGACTCCGGCCAGGCCGATGAGAGCGAGTAGCGTGGTGAAGATCAGCCATCCGCGCGAGGATTTCTTCTGCGGAGCCGGAGCGGGCGCAGGTGTGGGGACTGGATCAGACATGGGACTATTGGATGCAAGAGGATGGGGAAGACAAAGCAACAGTCGGAACTATTTTGCACGGACAGTATAACTCGACGTACATTCTGCCCGTTGCTCGAAACTGTTCGCTCATACTCGCCGGATGTCTGTCAGCCCGTTGGTTGTCGCTTAGGTGATGATGACATTCGCCACGGCTTGGGCGTCGAA
>JAKEEV010001113.1 GCA_022616395.1 Planctomycetia bacterium
ACCCTGGGCCAGTTTCACTCTGTCGCGCGAGGTGTCCCAAGTGAATCCGGCGAATCCGGACCGACTGGCGGCCCATCTGTCCGTCAATTCCTACGACGATTTCACCCTCACCAACGCGATCCGTCCCGGCGCGGGGCTTCCGGTGCGTCCGCGGGAGGGGTATCGCCTGGAAGTGTTCCGCGACCGGCAGGCGAAACTCCGATTGCCGATGCTCTCCGCGTCGGTTTCCGCCGAGCGACTCTTTGAAACGTTCCTGGCTCTGCTCGAACCACTGGGAGAAGTGGTTCACGTTGTTTTGGAGAGCAGTCACGGGGCGAAGGTGGACTCGCACACCGATCTGCGCCGCACGCACATTGATCGGGCGGTTCTGGCGAGCCACTTCTGTGAGTTTGAGGAACTTCTCACGCACGACGGCTGCACCGGAGTCGCGGTGCTTGCTGCCAACCGCCGGCCGATTGAAGTGCAGTTTGACGAGCACAAGCTCTTTCACATCTACGCCCCGAACCTGGGGCCGTTCCGCCGCGTATTGCGGGATCACGGCGTCCGTCGCCGCAAACTTCTGCCTCTGATCTGCGAGGCTGAGCATCTTCACCACACGACCGACGAGTTCGCCGATCAGTTCCGTCAACTTGCTCTGCGCATTGGCGTGGGCGACTTCGACCGCGTCTTCAGTGACGAATCGGAGCCGGAAGCGTAAGCGACGGTCTTTTCGTCACCCGTCGCTTACGCTTCCGGCTCCGATCCAAATCCAAGAACAAGAACCGTCGCTTACGCTTCCGGCTCCGATTTACGGCAGCGGGATGTCCTTGAACTCGAATGTCACCTCGTGGGTGATGGTGAGCCATTCGTTGAGCGCGAAGCGGGCGGGTGGGCCTTGCTTGACGGGCACCGGGCGGCCGGTTCGGCGGTCGTCGGGGGTAAACAGAAGCGACATCGTCACCGTTCCGGGGCCGTAATTGATCGACTGCGGCCCGTAGGTGAAATACTTGTTCCCCTTGTCATCGGTCAGTTCCATCTTCTGCCACAGCGTGCTGCTCCAGTTGTAATCGTCTCCGCGATTCGGGTCGAACTGACCGACCTTCTTGGCCGTCAGGCTGACCATGTAACATCCCTTCTGGTTGGCGTCTTCATCCACGCTGGTCAGTTCGATTTCCGTGGTCCGACCAACGAACGACTTCTTCTTGACCTTGAGCGGATCGGTGACGATCAGTTCTGGTGTCGTTCCAGACAGCAGTACGATGCACACCCGGCCCTTGAGCGACTTGATGGTGGTCGCGGAGCGGTCTGCGCGAATCAGATACAGGCTGGCGTAGAGATTGTGCCCGCGGTAACCCTGGTTCATGTAGCGGGAGCTGCGGTAACCGTAGTCGTCGCGGTTGTTTTGCGGCGGCAGGAGCGACCCGCCGAACTCGTCCTTTGCTTCGAGCAATTCCGGCTGGCTGTAGCCGAGCATCGGGTTCTTCGGTTCGGATTGAATCTGGAAGCTCAAGTTCATGGACTCGGAGTTGCGCTGATTTCCTCCGCGCTTGCTGATGTTCGCCAGTTGCACGCTGCGGTTGGTATTGATGTTGGTGGCGAGGAAGCGGAACGGCCCGGCGTAAGAGACGTAGGGGTTCATCACTTCGTCCCCGCCGTAGACGCGAACGGTCTGCTCGGAATAGTCCGAATACACGTTGAACCCGGCGGCATTGGCAACCGTATCGAGTGCTTTCCAGAACGGCGTGTTGACGAACTCGAAGGAATACTTCCCTTCATTTCCTCCGCTGAAATCGATGTGGTAGCCGGTCTGTTTGGCGATCTCGGCGAAGATTTGCTGCGCGGTCATGTCCTTGGCGCTGAGGGTGATCTTCTTGGGTTCGACCAGGCGTGCGTGGTCCATCTTGCGGACAAGTATGACGAGCCTGCGCTGAACTTCGGGGTCGTCGGTGGCAAGTAACGCCTTGCGCATCGCGGGGAGTGCCCGTTCGCCCTTGGCTTCGAGATCGCGACCGGCCTTCTCGCGGGTGCGCCAGTCGTCGGAGCCGAGGTCTTTAATCATCCGCTCGATGTCGGCATCGACGGGACCGGTTACGACGAGTGGCATGGGAGCCGCCTCGCCTCCTGGCAAGCGCTTCTCAAATCCTCCAACCGTGAACGCCGTGAGAAGCAGTAGCCCGAAAGCTGCCGTTACCGCTGTGGTGCGCATGAGATGCCTCGGAAGCCGGTCGGAGGTTGGTGGGAACGAACAAAATACGGGTTTTAGTCTACCAGCGGATTGGGTGAGTCTCAAGGGGCCGGTTACCGGACTGTTACGCGATTTGGTGAAGAATTGCTCAAGCCGACACGAACCGGAATCTCGACCGGTCACGCGGACTTTGCCGTTGGGGAAGAATGAAGGATCAGTTATGGAAGCATAAACCCGTCAGCGTTTATCGGTTTTCACTTTGATCGATTAGGATTGTCAATTACACTTCCTTGTAGTTGAAACCATGCACTTTCTTTCGGGCAGGAGCCATCCATGTTCAACATCGCTCGTTGGCTGTTCGCTCTTTCCTCGTCGTCCTCCACCAACTCGGACCGCAACCGGCGTTTCTGTCCTTCGGTCGAGTGCATGGAAGACCGGTCGTGCCCCGCTGTCAATGTGTTCACGGGCGGTGGAATGAACGACTTGTGGTCAAACATCGCTAACTGGAGTTTGGGACGTGCGCCCGTCGCGACTGATGATGTTCAGTTGCCCGCCAATCCCCACGAGGGATCGACAATGAACGGTAACTACACTGTCCAATCACTCTCTGTTCCCGCTGTCGCGAATCAAACTCACACACTTCAAGGCACGTTGACTGTCACGGGGAATCTCACTTGGTCGGGCCAAGTGCTGAAGGATGGAATTCTCCTCTTGGAGGATGGGAGCAACTCAATCTGGACGAATGGTCAACGCCTCGGCACGACACCCGCTTCGGCGACGATCATAGTTGACACAACTGCGGATCTGGTCATCGGTGGCGACTCCCTTGCGACGAACGGCCTGTACAATGGATTGATCGAGAACTTTGGACACGTGAGTTTCTCGTATGCGGAGGAGATGGCGGCACTGTTCCACTTCGACATGCACGGAATCAGTGACTTTTACAACCTGGATGGAGGGAATGTCGAGTTCCATGTCCAAGAGGATTCCCTCTTGGTGCTTGGTGATGGCGACAACGACCGGTTCGTGAACATCGGGACCATTTCCGTGGAAAGTGGTGAACTCCGGTTCCACGCAACATTTGACGCGGGCGGCGATATCTCTGTTTGCTGTGGTGGCACGTTGCGTGTGTCGGGTGGGGGCTTGCTTTCCGCAGCGTTCAATGTGGATGAAACCTCTTACTTGGTATTCTACGCTATCAACGCGGATTACAACGTGACGTTGGATCATGTCAGCGTCACGGGTCTCGGCCAGACTGAACTCGCGACACGCAACGATGGAGTGATCTTCGTTGATGGTATGGCGACACTGAGCAAAACGGACTTGGATGGTATTCTCGACGGGAAGGGCGGAGCCATTGTCACGGTTGCTCCGGGTCGCACTTTCTCCACACCCTTTGACATGAGCAGCAGTGCGATTCGGAACGGGCTTACATTGCACATCCTCGCGGGAGCGTGGCTGACACTCTACAGCAACGACTTTGCTCTTCAGAGTGGTTCGAGACTCATCAACGACGGGAACGTGGTCTGGTATCAGGGAACGATTCACGCGAACAGCGAGACAGAAGGTGCTCCAATTGTCAACAACGGTG
>JAKEEV010001114.1 GCA_022616395.1 Planctomycetia bacterium
ATCCGCACCGATCAGGAAGGAATCTCCTCCGTTCTGCCGGTCGAGGCCGAAGGAGTGAAGTGAGAGAAGCAAAGCCCCCTCACCCGCCGCGATCGATGCTTCGCATCGGCGGCGACCTCTCCCCGCCAAAGCGGGGCGAGGTGTTGTCGTTGCAGTTCCGATTAGCTACTCGAAAAGCGCAAAGCCCCACCTCGCCCCGCTTTAGCGGGGAGAGGTCGCCGTAGACTGACGCGCTTCGCGTCAGTCGTAACGGCGGGTGAGGGGGCTTGGTTTCTCTTCACTTCCCACAATCACGATTCGATGTAATTCAGCCTTCGTTCCTCTCCTCACGGCCCTTGGCCGCGAACTTGGTCGAGTGTCGCGCGCTTCCAGGCGGTTTCCAGAGCTTGCGGGCTACCGATCCCATACTGACGCTTCAAAGCCTGAGCAGTTCCGTAGCGCTGCGCGTCACTGAGGAAGATTTTGAAGTTTCTCTCGCCGTTCAACTGAATCAAGTACGCGCTCACCGATACGCTCTGACAGTAGAAGCCCGTAATCTTGTCCGCGGGGAAGTCCTTGAGGTCGAAGAGTGCCGAGACACTTCGCAATTCTCCGTCGCGTGCGCAGCGGGTCAGTGTCCGGGTGTATCGGCTGATTTCTTCCGGCGAACCGGCGAGGATCGCCATCCCCTCCTCGGCCCACTTCGGAGGCGGCTTGTCCGGGAACATGTCGGCCAGAACAACGTGTGTGAGTTCACGCGGAAGCGCGTTCGACACGATAGCGGTGTCATCGGCCCGCAAATCAATTCGGCGTTCGGTAACGCGGCCGTTGGTGAGTTTCACGGTCGCGTGTCCGGTCATCGCGGCAGGCTTGCCCGTTGATTTTGCATAAGTGTCGGCGTTCGCGTGAATCACGATTTCGCACTTCGGTCGCCACGCGCCGGAAGGAGGCCCGGACCACCTCTCGAAGATCTGTTTGCGGCTCGCTTCCGCGGCCTTGGCGACCGAATCACCGAGTTCGCGGTTGCCTCCGTGATGAACGCGGAAGTTCGCTGACTCCAGCACCTGTTCCGCACCCCCGTCCTGGCGAACCCCGTCCGCCACGCCAGCCTTCGCCTCGGCTGCTTTGAGCACCTGTTGACCGACCTTGCGAAGTTCGGCGTTCTGAGGAATGAGTTGCAATGCGCTCGTCACATCTTGCACCGCGACCACTGCTGTCGCGGGGTCGCAATTGGGAGCGTTCACACGGTCCGCCGCAAGCTTGATACGGCAGTAGGCCCACGCGGTCTTCTGCTCCGCGGTGAGCTTCTCCGAGCCGAGCTGCGCGAAGAGCCGCGCGGCTTCGGTGTAGTTCTCCTTCTTGAATGCAGCGACCGCATTCGCCGCGACATCGGCCGGCGGTGTTACCTCCATCGCGATAGTCGGCGGGCTGAAGTCTGGTGCTGGAAGTTTCGTGGGGGGAACAGGCGGCGCGACAGGAGGAGTAACTGGAGGCGCAACCGGAGGCGCGACAGGTTTGGGCGCTGCTCCGCCGAGCAGTTGGAGCTTGCGTCTCGTTTGAGCCAGTCGCTCTGGGTTCGCGCCGGG
>JAKEEV010000148.1 GCA_022616395.1 Planctomycetia bacterium
CCTTGAAAAGCTGGGGTTCTCGAAGGGGAGGGGGTGGCCTTTATGGTTTCTCCCGCCGAGTGAACTTTCCCCCGCTCCCTTGCGGTCGCGGCTCGTGAGTTCGCTGAGATTTCCAGTGTCCCAACGAGCCGCGACCGCAAGGGAGCGGGTGCTTCTGCACTAGCGGTTCGGTTGTCAAAGATCGCTCCCAACCCACTCTCCAATCTACACGTAAAGTGAACATCTGTCTATGCCAGTTGCCATCCTCGGTTTGCGTGTTTTCGCGGTCCTCGCCTCGCTCACCTGCCGTGGCGTGGGGTGCAGGGTAGCGCTTCTGTGGAGTCCTGGCCTGCGCCCTCGTCCAACCGCAGGAAGTTGGCTGAGGTGGGCTGAAAACACCATGCCTCTCCCCTCTCCCAACTTGATACTCCTGGCACGGTCGCGGTTCACCAAACATCCCTGGCGCGAGCTGCCCTTGCACTTCCGCCGATCTGTCGGCATACAGCGCTCGAATCTTTGGGGAAAATCATGAAAACGTTGCGGAAGCGGCTAGCGCTTTTGGGAGCGCTGGCGTGTGTGTGGTTGAGCATCAGCGCCGCGGTTCGCGCGTCGGGGCAGTTTGGGCATTATCCGCCTCCGCTTGAACCCGCTGCTCCTCCGAACTTCTCAGCGCCCGCGCTGCCGGCAATTCCCAGCGCGCCTTCCGCGTCCTCAGCGCCTTCCGCCCCCACGTTACCTCGCATTCCCATCGCGCCTGAGCGCACAACTCCGCTGACACCGACACCCACGCCAACTCCGATCGCGCCGACTCTGCCCGCTCCGGTTGTTTCGCTTCCTCCGTTGCCTGCCGTTCCGCAGCCGGTTGTGCCCGGCCCGAGTTCGCCCGGAATGCCATACCCAGCGCCCCAACCGACTTCGATTCCGCCCGCGATGCCACTCCCACCCGCTCCGGTTCCGTCTGCGCCGACACAGCCACTTGGCCCGGTGGCTCCGATTCCGCTTGCGCAGAGACCACCCGGCCCGGTGGCACCGCTTCCTCCGACTCCGACACCAAGCAACTATCACGCGCCGCTGGCGCCGATTCCGCCTGCTCCGACACCAAGCAGTTACCACGCGCCGTTGGCTCCAGCGATGCCGCTGGCACCCGGTCCGCTTCCTCCTCAGCCTCAGCCGTATCGGCAACCAGACCCGGTGCGGCCGGCTCAGTTCCAGGTGCCTGCTCCTCCGAACTCTTACCCGTTGCCGCTCGCGCCTGCGCTGCCGCTTTCACCACGCCCACAGTATCTGCCGAATCCGCAGCCCGCGCCAGCGCCCCTGGCACCGCTTCCACCACAGCCACCCGCGAACCTCGTTCCCCCAATGCCCATCAACCCGTTCGCGACTCAGCCGCCAGGACCGCTCCCTCCTCCGCAATTTCCGAAGCTCGGACACCGACATGGGAAGATGCCGTGGGGTCATGAGCGAACGCCAGGGAACCTGTTCCAACCGTTTGGCGGAGACGAGAGACCGGCGTTCGACGTCAGTTGGAAGAACGGGTTGTTCGTTGAATCGGCGGACAGGGCCTTCGCTCTGCACCTCGGAGGCACGCTGCACTACGATGCTGCGTGGTACAGCGCCAGTTCCATTCTCGAACTTGGCCCCGGTGGTACCGGGAAGTTCAACGATGGATTCAACCCGCGTCGAATGCGGATTTTGGCCGAAGGTACGATCTATGATCGAATCGACTTCATGGTGGAGTATGAGTTCGCCAACGGCATCGGCTTCGCGCCGGCCGGAGCGGTTAACCAGACCTTCACCGGCTCGATCACCAACTCGCCCGGCCCGACTCAGGCCTGGATCACCGTCAAGGATGTGCCGGGGGTGGGGAATGTGCGCATCGGTAACCAGAAGGAATGGTTCAGCCTGGAGCACCTGAACTCGCACAAGTTCTTGGAGTTCATGGAGCGCTCGTACCTGTTTGATTTCTCGCAACCGACCGCGTTCAATAACGGCTTCTCACCCGGCATCAGTGTGTTTAACACCTGGGCGGACGATCTCGTCTTCACGGGGATCGGTTTTTACAAGAACATGAGCAACCTGCTCGGCTTCGGTGTCGGCGACGGCAACTACGCGGTCACTGGTCGGCTCGCGATGCTTCCGGTGTGGTTGCCGGATGAATGTATTTTCTGGCACTTGGGCGGGTCGTTCAGTCACCGCGATCCGGTCAATGGCACGGTGCAACTTCGCGTGTTCGACCCCATCCGCAACGCGCCGTTCCCGCTCTTGAATCTCCTCGCCAACACGGGGTTGCTCAACGCGCAGTCTCAGGACTTGTTTAACATCGAAAGCGCCGCGGTGTGGGGACCGCTGACGTTGCAAGCGGAATACACCGCCAACGTGATTCGCGGAGCGTCCGCCGCGAACTTCCCGTTCGGTCCGAGTGGCCCACCTCAGGGAAATCTCCTCTTCCAGGGCTATTACGCGGAGGCGCTTGTGTTTCTCACTGGCGAAAGCCGCGAGTGGGATCAGTGCAACTTCGTCTTCAAGCGCGTGAACCCGCGCCGGCCGGTGCGATTTCGCGGAGACTCCGGTTACGGGGCGTGGGAACTGGGCGTGAGATACAGCTTCCTGGATTTGTCTCACAAGGCGATTCGCGCTGGGTATCTCGAAGGCGTCACGGTCGGTCTGAACTGGTACATGAACGCCAACGCCAAGATGCAGTTCAACTACGACTACACCCATCGCGGAAACACTAACACGCCCGCGCAGGGCCACGTCCACGGCTTCGGCCTGCGCACGGCGCTGGATTTCTGACCGCAAAGAGGACTAACCACAGAGACACAGAGACACAGAGAAAACACAAGAGAGAAAAGTGTCTTCAGACAATCCTCTCCTGTCTTCTCTGTGTCTCTGTGGTTAGTTCCCTACCTCACACCGCGGGCAGCTCGAAGCCCTTGCGGTATTCGCGGCCGAGGAGTTTGTTCGCTGCTGGGTCGTCGGTGGTCTCGGTCTTGGCGTCGAACTTCAGCGTCTTGCCGGTGCGGTACGCGAGGTTGCCCAGATGACACAGTCGCGTGCTCTTGTGTCCCTCCTCGATATCCGCGTTGAGTTTCGCTTCTCCGCGAATCGTGTCGATGAAGTTTTTCTGGTGAGTGCTGACCATCTTCTTGTCCCCTGGTGACTTCGCGTCATCTCCTCCGCGAACTTCCCAGCCATCTCCCTTGAAGAGCAGCGTCCCCTTGTCGCCGTGAATGCTGATTCCGTAGGACTGATCCTCCGGTCCTTTCTTCTCCCACACGCGATGTTCCCAGATGAGCGTTAACCCCGTGGCTTTTCCTGGCCCGGCGGGGAAGTCGAACGTCGCGATTTGCGTGTCGGGTGTTTCCTGGTCGTCGGCGTAGTAGTATTTCCCGCCCGCGCACGAGATGCGCGCTGGTGAGTCGAGGCCGAGGACATTGCGAGCGACATCCAGAGCGTGAATGCCGTTGTTGCCGAGTTCGCCGGTGCCGAAATCCCAGAACCAGTGCCACTGGTAATGAAAGCGGTTCTTGGTGAATGGTCCCGCGGGCGCTGGCCCAAGCCACAAGTCGTATTCAACGCCCTTCGGAACCGGTTCGGGCTTCGCGTAGCCGATGTTCGGGCGGTTCCCTGCGATCCACGTTCGTGCGAACGCAACCTTGCCGAGCTTGCCCGACTGAATGTAGTCGCGAGCGGCAACCACATCGCTTGCGCTTCGGCGCTGAGTGCCGACTTGCACCATGACCTTGTACTTGCGGGCGGCTTCAACCATCCGCCGGCCTTCGCTCAGGTTGTGCGAAACGGGCTTCTCGACATACACATGTTTTCCGCGCTCCGCGGCCCAGATGGTGGCCAGCGCGTGCCAGTGATCGGGTGCCGAGACGACAATCGCCGTCACCGATTTGTCTTCCAGCACCTTGCGGATGTCGGTTTCCGCTTTCGGGGGAGACGCGGGGTTCTTCAGCGCGTCGAGTGTGGGTTTCACCATCGCGGGGTCGGGATCGACCAGGTGCGAAATCTCGACGTTGGGAATCGCGGTGAAGCCGGGGGCGAGTTGCTTTCCGCGAGTGCGAAGCCCCATGATCGCGAGCCGAATCTTGTCGTTGGGCGCGGCCGCGGCCCGGTTGTAGGTAGCAGCGGAAAGCGTCAGGGCGGAAGCAGCGAGGAACTCGCGTCGAGTATGAGAGGGCATGGTAACACTCCGGGAGGTAATGGAGATTTCCGATAGAAGGCATGGTAACCTGTTCAAATGGTCGGAAACAGTCAGAAGAGGAATGGCCACAAAAAAGCACAAAGGGCACGAAAGAAAAGCAAAGACAACAGAGTTTGAATTGAACTCTTCTGGTTTCTGTCTTCTTTGCGCCCGTTGTGCTTTTTTGTGGCCATTCTCTGCTCTTCTTGAGGGTGGTCTCATGCTCCGCTTCGCATTCCCATTACTCCTCCTCGCAGCGTCTCCGTTCGCGGCGGCTGACCGCGCGGATATTCTCGTCGCGGACTTTGAAGGCGATGCCTACGCCGAAGGGTGGAAGTCGACCGGCTCCGCGTTCGGCAAGGGGCCGGCGAGGGGAACGCTTCCTAACCAGATGCCCGTGAGCGGTTACCTCGGCAAGGGGTTGGTGAATAGCTATCTCGATGGCGACGGGAGCACGGGCACGCTGACTTCATCTGAGTTCAAGATCGAGCGGAAGTACATCAACTTCCTTGTCGGCGGCGGGAAGCACGCGAAGACGTGCATCAATCTCCTGGTCGATGGGAAAGTAGTCCGCACCGCAACGGGGCCGAATGACAAGCCAGGAGGAAGCGAACATCTCGACTGGCACACCTGGGATGTGAGCGCGTTCGCGGGGAAGCCCGCGACGATTCAAATTGTGGACGAGGAGAAGGGCGGCTGGGGGCATATTAACGTCGATCACATTGTGATGAGCGACAAGAAGAAGCAAGCGGAGCGGATGACGCGGCCAATCGTCGCGGAGAAGAAGTACCTTCACCTGCCGGTGAAGAATGGAGCCGCGAAGCGACACATGACGATCAGCGTTCGCCACGATGTCCGGCCGTTCAGAGAGCAGGTTCGCGATGTAGTCGTGCGCGAGTTCGACATTGAACTGGCGGACGGAGTGGAACCGGACTTCTGGGTCTTCGTGGATGTCTCCGCATTCAAGGGGAAGACGCTGATCGTGAAGACAATGCTCCCGGCCGATTCCAAAGCTCTCGCTTCGCTGAAGCTCGCCGACGATGTGCCCGATGCGGAGAAAGTGTATCGCGAGAAGCACCGCCCGCTGTTCCACTTCACGAGTCGAGTTGGGTGGCTCAACGATCCGAACGGGTTGGTCTATCACGATGGCGAGTGGCATCTGTTCTATCAACACAACCCGTATGGCCGCGAGTGGGGGAACATGCACTGGGGCCACGCGACGAGCAAGGATTTGTTCCGCTGGAAGGAACACGACATCGGACTTTATCCCAAGAAGTACGGCGACTGGGCTTTCTCCGGTTCTGCTGTCGTGGACAAGGAGAACACGAGCGGCTGGGGCACGAAGGAGAAACCTCCGCTGGTGTTGGCGTACACAAGTACCGGCCGCGGAGAGTGCATCGCATTCAGTACGGATAACGGACGGTCGTGGAAGGAGTACGACAAGAACCCGGTCGTGAAGCACACCGGCCGCGATCCGAAACTGATCTGGCACGAGAAAGCCAAGCACTGGGTGATGGCGGTGTATACCGAAGCCGACAAGAAGCAGTGGATCGCGTTCTACACCTCGCCGGACTTGAAGGAGTGGAAGTTCGCCAGCCGCATCGAGGGCTTCTTCGAGTGTCCGGATTTGTTCGAGCTACCCGTGAACGAGAAGCAAGACGAAACGAAGTGGGTGCTGTACGCGGCCGACGGGAAGTATCTTGTCGGCGAGTTTGACGGCAAGGAGTTCAAGCCTGACTTCAAGGAGAAGAAGCAACTCTGGCATGGTCGGTTCTACGCGGCTCAGACCTTCGATAATACTCCGCAGTGGAAACCGGAAGGCTGGAACGGGCCGCACCCGCCCGCGAAACGAGTTCGCCGAGTGCAAATCGGCTGGGCGCAGGGCATCACATTCCCCGGCATGCCGTTCAATCAACAGATGACGGTCCCGGTAGAACTACAGTTACTCCTCACACCCAACGGACCAGCACTCCACGCACACCCGGTGACGGAACTGAAGTCGCTTCGCGAGGAGAAACCGGTCATCGACATCAAAAAGCTCCCCGCAGTGACCTGGGGAGTCGATCCCGCGACCGGAATGATGCGCGAAACGCTCGCGAACGATCTGGACGCCTTCGACCTGTACGCCTTACTTTCGTTCAAGGGAGCGAAGACAGTGGGCCTCGATTTACGCGGCACGAAATTGACCTACGACGTGGCGAAGGAGACGCTGACGGTTGGGAACGTGACCGCGCCGCTCAAACTCCGCCGACCAACGCTCGAACTGCGGATTCTCATGGATCGCGGATCGGTCGAGGTGTTCGCGGATGGCGGGCGAGTGGCCTTTTCGGTCGCGGCCGTGCCGGACGAGAAGAACCGCAAGCTGGAAGTGTTCTCGACTGGTGGAGATGTGAGTACCCGGCGCTTCGAGTTGTACAAAATGAAGTCCGCGTGGGAGAAGTAAGTCATGCCCATCATCGTTGTCTGTCCGGGATGTTCAACGAAGCTCAGCGCTCCGGAAGAGGTAGCTGGGAAGCAAGTGCGCTGTCCGAAGTGCGGGTCGGCGGCCGATGTGCCCGCGTTTGTCGCGGTCGAGGAAGTTCCGGTCGTCGAAGCGGCGGTTGTGTCGCCAAAGCCGAAACCGAAGCCGGTGAAAGCAGACGAGGAAGAGGACGAAACTCCACGCAAGAAGAAACGACGAGACGAAGAAGACGAAGACGAGGACCGCCCGCGCAAGAAAAAGAAGCGCGCTTACGTCGATGATGATGACGAGGAAGACTACGCGCGCTCCAAGCGCCGACGCGCTCGTGGCGGTGGAGGAGGAAGCGGAGTGGGCGTGATTATCGCCATCTCACTTGGCGCGGTTCTGGTGCTGGGCGGAATCGGGTTCGCGATCTGGGCCATCGCGGGCAAAGGTTCGCCATTCGCCAAGAAGACTCCCGTGCCGGAAGGATGGAAGGAGTACAGCTACCCAACCGATGGCTTCAAGGCGTACTTCCCGAAGGAACCGCAGGTGATGACGATGACCGCCGATGGGTTTCCGATGGGAGGTATGGGAATGGGAGGCGTGGGTGGCGGAGGTGGGTTTCCGGGGACGGCTGAGATTCGGGAGATCGAATCCGTTTCGGCTTACACTTGCGGGCAATCCGCGGATGGTATCGTCGTCGCGGTCACAATCGCGCGATTCCGCAACGAAGTGCCCAAATCGATGCGCGATCAACTCCGCCACGTCCGCACGATGCAACATGGTGAGTTTGAGTTCCGATCCGTTCGCTGGCTCGGCTTCGACGCGGCGGAGGTGACCACGAAGAGTTCCTTGATGCGAATCGTCTACACCGACCGGCTCATGATCCACGTTCAAATTACCGGCGGCAAAGGCACACGAGCCAAGCCGGAAGAGGAGGAAGCCTTCTTCGACAACTTCGAGCTAACGAAATGAACAAGTAGGACGGCCCTTCTGGGCCGTCTGTCTTTCCAGAGACGGCCCAGAAGGGCCGTCCTACGAGGTTTCTTCCGACAGCTCTTACTCGTCCTTATCCTTCTTGCCCTTCTTCTTCGCGGGCACCCAGCGCGGCTTTTCCTGCTGCGCGCTCCACTTGTCCCAGTCGGCCTTCAGTTCCTTCACCTTGTCGGGCATCGCGGCCGCCAAGTCCTTCGATTCGCCGATATCGTCCTTGAGGTTGTAAAGCAGCACCTTGTCCACGCCGTCCACAGCGCTCGCGACAAGTTTGAGGTCGCCCTTGCGAATCGCCCACTGGTTACCGAACCGCCAGTACATCACCGGGTGTGGCGATTCCTTCACCTTGCCCGTGATGTACGGCATCAGGTCCACGCCATCGAGTTTCCACGCCGGGTCGATCTTTCCTCCGGCCGCGACAATCGCGGTCGGCAGGATGTCGAGGTTCATGATCGGGTGTTCGTAAGTTGTCCCGGCCTTGATCTTCCCCTTCCACTGCATACAGAAGGGCACGCGAATGCCTCCTTCGAGCGTCGTGGCCTTTCGTCCGCGAAGCGGGTCGTTCTTCGAGGTGGTTTGCATCGTCGGGCCGCCGTTATCGCTCAGGAAGACGATGATTGTGTTCTCTTCCTGGCCCATCTCCTTCACCTTCGCGAGTACCTTGCCGACCGCGTCATCCATCGCGATCATCATCGCCGCGAACGTCTTCCGGTTGCCTTCCGGGATGTCCTTGACGCGATCAAGATACTTCTTGGTGGCCTGGAGCGGCGCGTGCTGCGCGTTGAAGGGCAAGTAGAGGAAGAACGGCTTGTCCTTCTGCTTGCCGATCCAGTCCGCGGCACGTTCGCCGTAGGCGTCGGTGGTGTAGAAGTTGTCATCCTTCACCGGCGTGATGTCCGGCGACTTTCGCGTGTCGATAAAGTTCGGCGGGTTGAAGAACGGCGTGTTGGCGACCGTGCCATAGAACTCATCGAACCCGCGCGCGGTGGCGATGAACTGCGGCCCGTGCCCGAGGTGCCACTTCCCGACGCACGCAGTCGAGTAGCCGAGCGACTTCAGTCGATCCGCGATTGTCTTCTCGGTCACCGGCAGTCCGAAGTCTTTCCCGCCGGCTGCTCCTCCGCCGTTGAACTCGTGCCCGTATCGCGTGGGATAGCGGCCAGTCAGAAGCCCGGCGCGGGACGGCGAGCAATAGGTCGCCGCGTTGTAGCCCTGCGTGAACCGCACGCCGTTCTTGGCGATGGAGTCGATGTTCGGCGTGGGGATGTCCTTGTTCCCCTGGAAGCCGTATTCCCCGTACCCGACATCGTCGGAGAGAATCACGATCACGTTGGGTTTCTTCTCTTGTGCCTGGGCAATCGGAGGATGAATTCCCCCAGTTGCAACGATGAGGACCGCAGCAATCGCGGCGATTAGTAGACGAGACATGCGAAGCCCTCCTGTAGGACAGGCTTCTAGCCTGTCCAATCGAAGAGACAGGCTGGAAGCCTGTCCTACTTGTCGCCTTCCTTGATCCACGCCTCGTTGAAGCGGGCGTGTTTCATGCTCTTCCCGTCCTTGACGAAGTAGCTGTACACCACATGAATGCCGCCGTCCTTCGACTGAATCACGGCCGGGTAGTGGTACGAACCGCTTTCGTGCTTTTCGAGGTGCCGGGTCCACTTCCAGGTTTTGCCTTCGTCCTCGGAAAGTGAAACGGCGAGGCTTGCGCGGCCCTTCGTGGTGTCGTTGTAGACAAGCAGCCAGTTGCCGTTTGCAAGTCGAACCGCGTCAAGGCCGCTACCGGGGTTCGGTAAGTCGAGAGTGCCGACGGTGCCCCACGACTCGCCCTTATCCTTCGACTCCGCGACTCGAATCTTCCTGAAGACTCCGTTTTCGCGCATGTAGGCGACCAGCGAGCCGTCCTTGCGTTCCAACACCGACGGCTGAATGCTGCCGAAGCCCGCGAGCGGTTGCGAAGCGGTCCAGGTTTTGCCGCCGTCGTCGCTGATGGCCATGATGCCCGCGGAGTAAGTATCCGAGTAGAGCGGAAGCAGAATGCGGCCATCCTTGA
>JAKEEV010001115.1 GCA_022616395.1 Planctomycetia bacterium
ACGGTCGCGGCTCCGATTCAAGCGCAAGACAGCGCTCCCTGACGGTCGCGGCTCCGATTCAAGCGCAAGACAGCGCTCCCTGACGGTCGCGGCTCCGATTACTTCTGCAAGATGGGCAGGTAGTTGTTGGGCAATTGCAGGATGATGAGGCTCATGGCGGTTGCGTAAGCGGAGCCGTGGAACTGGTCGGTCCAACTCCCGTTGTTGACGCGGGCTAGGCGAAGCAGTTCGTCGCGGATGGCGGGGAACCACGACCGCCAGTAATCGCCACCGGCCATCCACATGCCGAGCGCTGCGTAGTATTGGCCGTAGAAGTAGTGGGCCAGCGGAATTTCACGGACGCTGAATTGCCGCACGGGGAGAAATTGCTGCAAGTATCGCAGCCCGCGTTCGATTGCCTTGTTATTCACCTGCTCGTCTTCGGGAACGCTGGCGCTGTAAAGCCCGACAATGGCCGCGGCCGTGCGAGCGAACGCCGAGGAGCCTTGTCCCTTGAAGTAGCTGAACCCGCCATCGGGCATCTGACAGCCGCGAATGTATTCCGAGCCGGCTTGAATCACGCTTTTGCCCACGAACATACCGGCATTGTGAGCGGCCCGCAGCGACATCATGAGAGCCACCGTGACCGACACATCCGCGTACGGAGCACGCGGCTCGTAGCGCCAGCCACCTTCCTTGTTCTGGGCCGCGACCGAAAACGCCGTTGCCTGTTCCAGAACTCCGCGCACCTTCTTCTGTCGGGCGTCCTCCGGCATCATGCCGCACACTTCGGCCAAAAACAGACTCGCAAACCCGTGGCTATACATGGCGCTGGGTTGATTGGGGAACCGCAAGCCCTGTTGCGCGTCCGCGGAGGCGAGGAAGCCGCGGTTCGGGCCGTTCACCAGCCCCGTGATGTGATCCACGGCTCGGCTCACATTCTTGCCGTAGCGTCCCCGACCCGGCTGATGACCCGCACTCATCAGTGCAAGCCCACACAACCCGGTGATGCCAGCCGTGGTGCCGCTGGGACGATCCGCAACCGACCACGAGCCATCGGTCCCCTGAACCTGAGCCAAAAACGCCAGCCCGCGATCAATGGCAGTCTGCGTATCGCCCGTGATGAATTCCGCGCCGGTCTCTGACCGCGACCCGCCTCCCGATGGCTGCGCGTGGCTTATCCAGTTCAGTCCCGCCGCCGCGCCGGTCACGGCCGACAACCGCAGGAAGTTTCTCCGCGAGATCGAAGGAGGAATGAACATGGCGGGAACCTCAGCGGTCGTAGTCCCGCCGAGGCGGGCATTCAGAGTAGTCATCACGCGGAGCGTGATGTGTCTTTCGCCTTCATAGCAGTCATCACGCTTTGCGTGATGTCGCGAGCACAGCCAGCGGGTCTTCAGAGTCTTGGAAAGCGCCGCTCTTCGCGTCGGCATCACGCGGAGCGTGAGGACTACTCTGAAAGCTCGCTTCGGCTCGCGGCACCTTCGCAATCACTACTTCGGCATGACGGGCTGCGAGCCCTTTTCCGAGAGCGACGAATAGTACAGCCGCAACAACTCCGCGTATCGCGGCATGAAATCTTCCTTGTAAAACTGAGACATTTGCTGGCGAAGTTTATACGGCAGGTGGCCCCAGACTTCCTTTTCCACATTCTCGTCGAAGGGAAGTGTCGGCCGGATTTGCGTCTTGCCATTGGGAACGCCGCCGGTCATGCCGGGGTCTTTCGGCTGTTTCGTGTTGTTCGGTTGCTTGTTTGGGTTCTTCGGAGGATCGCTCGGCTCCGGCTTGTCTTTCATCGGATCACCCAGACGCGGGCGGCGCGTGCCCATCGGAGGCGGATCGTTCATACCGGTCATCGGCGGGTCCATGTTGCCCATGCCGTCCTTGTTCATCGGATCCTTCATGGGCATCATGTTCGGGTCCATCATCGGGTCCTTCATCATCGGATCCGGTTTCTGCTCTTTGTTCTTGTCTTTCTCCTTGTCCTTGTCGTCGGGCTTGGGAGGCGGGTTCTCCTGCCGGTTGATGAGCGAGTCGATGTCGGAGAGAATCTTCCCCTGTGTCTTGAGGGTATCAGAGCCGGTATCGGTCTTGGCGAGTTTGTCGCCGACCTCTTTGGAGTTCTTGATGATGCGGTCCACGGTCACGGCCGGGTCTTCGCCCTTCGGGGCCGGTTCCGGCTGCGGAGCAGGATCGCGAGTGCCATCCGGGCGCACTTCGCGTGGAGGCGGCGCGACAGGCAACTCCGCCCGCACCGGTCCAGCGGCCAGAGACGCGCAAACCACACCGAACAACAGGCAAGACACAAGACGGATCATGACTTCTCCCGAAATGCGGGACTCTCACTCAAGCAGACGGTTCGCCTGGAAAGCGGTTCACTTTTCCTTTTTCTCTTCTTCAGGAGTCTTTTTTCCTTCGTCAGGTGGCAGTTCTTTCTTCTCGAAGAGCTTCGCCATCTGCTCGAACAGTTCGGTAATCTCGCGCTGGGCTTGCTCGAGTTCCTTCAACTCTTCCTTCTCTTCATCCGTCAGTTTATCAGGGTTCGGGTGCTCCTTGGCAAACTTCGCGGTGAGTTCGTTTAATTCCGCTTGCAGAGTGCGAAGCACCTTGAGTTGAGCCAGAGGAGGAATGATGTCCTGATCGCCCCCACCGTTTGGGTTGGGCTGTGGAGGAGTGCCCTTCGGCGGGTTCTGCGGGTTGTTGCCGTTCTTGTTCGCCGACTTCGGATCATCGGGCTTGAGTGCATCGTGCAGTTGCTCAAGCCGACGAAGGGCCAGCAACATCGGCCGCATCACTTTGCGGTCATTGCTGACTTCCAGTTCCGGATCGAACGCCGCGGCCAGATCGGCGTCATCGCAGCGCAACTTCACCTTCTCGCCGGCCGAGTCCATTCCGCCCGCCGCGTCCGCGAGCAGGCGAGCAAGTACCAGCAGCGAGGCGAACTCATTCTGAGCAAGCTTACGAAGTTCGATGGCGAGATTCTTCTCGCGGTCCTCGATGTCGGAATAGCTCGTCAATAGCGGTTTATCCCACCCCATCTGTTTGCCGACCGCGTCGTGAATGCGTGTCGTCTCCACGACGGCCGCGCGTTGCCGCTCCAGGAGCGCTTTGACCTGATCGGCCAGCTTTCGGCGCTTCTCGTCGGAGAGTTGCCGGCCGCCCTGAGCCGCAGCCAAGTCGAGCTTGTCGCGGGCGATGTCGAGTCGCTCCACCGCTTCCATTTGGGGGCGAGTGGCGGGCTGTCCCTTGTCCAGGTCGTCGCGAGCGGTTTCCATTTTCTCAATCGCGTTGCGCACGTCCCGCGCGGGGTCGTCGGCCTTGTCTCGCGTGAGCTTTTGAAGCAACTCGCGTCCGCGCTCGATCAACCTATCTTGTTCCTTGGCCAGTTCCCGAAGCGCGGCTTGGCGCTTCTCAGGGTCAGGAATCCGCTGGGCGTCCGCGACGCGCTTGCGGAGATCGTCCTGGGCACCGGCCAGCGCATCGAGTTGGTCGGCCGCGTTCTTCCACCGCTTCGGCTTGGCGAGGTCGGGCGCGGAGTCTGGTTCTTGCTCCTTGAGTGCATCGGCCAGCTTGTCGAGCCGCGAAATTGCATTCCGCAGGAACGTCTCGCCTGCGGTTTGCCGGTTCTTGCGGAATGCGTCGGCGGCCTTGCGTAACTCGTCGGGCAACTCCTGCCCACCGGCCGCTTCGATGGCAGCGCGTAGCGCTTTGGCCTCGGCTTCAGCTTTGTTGGCGATCGCGCGCAGGTCGGCCGCTTCCGCGGCAGCGGCGTCAGCCTTTTCGATCAGGTCGAACTTCTCCTTTGGGTTGGTCGCATTCGCGGCCTTTGCGCGGAGATCGGCGGCTTCTTTCTCCTTGAGCGCGGCTTGAGTCCGCAACTCGCCGGCTTGGTTGTCCTTCTCGGTTGCCAGTCGACCGGCTCGGTCAATCAACTCGTTGGCTCTCCGGGCGGCCTCCTCAGCGCGGACTCCAGCGCGGTCGAGTTCGCGCTGCTCGTCGTCGCTGGGATTCAGTTTTCCCTCCGGGACAAGTTTGCGAAGTTGCTCGTTGGCAATGAGTTGACCCAGAATCATGTCTTTGAGCACGCGGGCCTCGCCTCGAATTTCCCCCGCGCCTCCCCATTGCGCGAGCAAATCAATCAGCAGCGTGGCTGTGTCCTCGACCTTCTTCTGGTGTTTGGCTGCCTCCTTGAGGAAGCCGCGCATGTCCTGTTCCTGGCCGGGCTTGGCCGGTTGACTGGCAAGTTGCCGCGCGTCGGCGAGGTTCTGTTCGATGGTGCCGAGGTCGTGCTTGTCCATCAGGCCAAGTTCCTCGGCAACTCTCTCGACCCGGTAGGTCGTGTTTGACTTGGGCAGATTGTTGGCGATCACCGTTGCGAGGAGCAGATCGGCCTTCGCGCGCAGTCCGTCTCGTGTGTCAGTGATCTTGGCCCGAATCTGCCTTTGAGTTTGTTCGGCACCGAGCAAGCGGTCGCGATCACCCGGACCAAGCGTGCCTCCAGGCAGAGGAGCAATCTCGGCAATCTTGAGCTTCGCCTCGCGTTGTTGCTCGCGCAAGCGGATCAGGTCCGGGCGCATCAGCGACAGTTCCCGTTGAATCCACGCCTCGATGGCTTCCGGAGACGCGATGCGGATTTCGATTTCCGCGCTCCGGCCGGGTGCCTTGAGAACGGTGACATCGTCCCAATCGTCCGCGGCCACGCGCAGAATGAGCAAATCATTTTCACGCAACGGTGAACCATCGTCGCGCCGGAATTCGGACACGGGAATGTAGCGCTCAATCGCAATCGGCTCCTCGTGCGGCAGACCGAAGGCCAACCCGCCCCCCACCGAGGAGAGCAAGTTCGGCGAAACGCGGGACACACTCACCATCGGGCGTGTGCGAAGTTGTCCATCGCGGCCAACGCGGTATTCCAGGAACACCCGGTGCGCGCCATAGAGTTTCTTGTCGTCGGCGGTCGCGGCCAGTGTGATTGTGGCGGAAGGCGAGAGAAAAGGTGGATCGCGACCAACTTGCGGGCGGGAAAGAGTCACGATGGGTGCTGGGTCGGTAATCAACCGTATCTCAAGGAACCGCGTCCCGGTTAGCCCGGTTTCATCAGTGAATCGCAGGGCATAGCTGCCTGTGAGTGAAGGGACAAACTCAACCGACATTTGTTGCCGGTCGGAAGAGAGTGACAACGGGATGTCATTTCCCAGTGCATCGGCGAGTTGCTGCTGACCGATGGCAGCCAGTGGGTTTGTGTGGCCCAGAGGCGCGAACGGCGCGGTCGTGGCGAGCGCGGATTTGTCGCCGAGGTAAGTCAGAACCGCGCTGGAAAGCCTCACATCGGTCGCGGCTCGCAATCTCACCAGCGTACCGATGGGGATCTCGATGACCGATGCTCCGTCAGGCAAGTCCACGCTGGGCAAGCCGGTGTAAGTGGGCGGAGTGATGTGGAACTGAGGAGACGGTCGGCCGTTCAGCGGAACCAAGCGCGGCGGAGGAACCACGGTGACTGTCTGCCAGTTGGTGTCGGCATCGTTGGCGGTAATCCGCACGGAGAACGTGTTCGACACGCGAGAGGGATCGAACCGGGCGGTCACGACCGCTGCTCCGGGCAGTTCCGGGTCGTTATTGAGCGCCAGCGGGAATTGCTCTTCCGACTCGTTGCCATTCATACGGATGTGAACGGTCGCCGGTCCTGAGATCACCCCGCGCACCGCGAACTTCAGTTCAAACGGATCGCCCTTGGCCATCCGAGCTGGGAACTCGCTGGGCGAGAGAATCTCGATTTGAGTTTTCGTCGGCCACGGATGCGTCCCGAACGGATCGGCCAGTCGGACGGCCGCGATAGCGACTCGAGGTGTGTTCCAGAGGATGAGCGGAACAGACACGGCCAGCACCGCGAAGCAAATCCACGCAGCGCGCCAGCAGTGGGCCGTCGGGACGATGCGATCCAGCGGTAACCGGCCGGCTTTCCGCTCCGCGACGCGCACGGCCGACGCCTGGAGGCGGTTCGAGGTTCCCGGCGGGCCGCTCGTCTGCTCGCCTTCGACTGGTTCGAGAAACGAGACAGCGGACGCGAGCGAGTCGTTGAGTGTCGCGAACTGGTCTTCGAGTTCCAGCGCGACGGAGAGTGAGTCGGTGCGCAGTGCAAGCGACCGCGCGATTCCCCGAATCCACACCACGCCCGCCGCGGCCAGAAGAACCACCAGAGCCAGCGCTCGAACGAGCGCAGGCAAGTGGAATGCGGCATCCAGAAAGCCCGCGAGTGTCGCAACGCCGACAATCACGGCGATGAGGGCGAATACACCCGTGGCAACCGCTACTCGCTTGCGGAAGCGCCCGAGGTCACTCAACTGTTCGGGGAGCGACTCGCGTTCACCCGGTGGACGAAGAAGCAGAGCCATACGGGGACTCCGTCAAGTCACTAGCCTAAGTAGGTGCCTGCCAAGCGGCACGTTTTCAGAGTAGTCATCACGCTCCGCGTGATGTGTATCTCTTCGCTGCCGCGCGGCGACATCACGCGGAGCGTGATGACTACTCTGAAAGCCCGCCTCGGCAAGGCGGGCCTACCAAAACAGTGCCGCCCCGCAGGCGGCACCTACTTTGCTCGTCTCGCCAAGGCGAACCTACCAAAACAGACGACATCCGATCGCGCACGGTTTTTGCACTCAGCTTACTCGTTGCGCGATCACTCAATCATAACAATCGCTCACGTTTCCGCAAAAGCCACTCGGCCAACAGCAGCAGAATCACCAGCAGGTACACAGGCGGCTGGTTCCAGAGCGAAATTGGCGGGCACGGCTGGTTAAGCGGCACGGATTGCAGGTTGGTCAGGTCGTTGAACACCTCATCGGCGTTGGCCAGCGTGTAGAACTTGCCGCCGGAGATGCTCGCGGCGTTCTTCAGGTGCGTGATGTTCATCTCGTAGCGTTCGGTTTCGTCAAGCGGAGGAAGGACGCGC
>JAKEEV010001116.1 GCA_022616395.1 Planctomycetia bacterium
ACAACGCTCAGCTCGTCGAAATGTTCAAAGACAAACTTTGGGAGAAGCTGGACGAGTCGAAAAACTTCAAAGGCATGAACGCGTCCGAGGTGACGAAATTGACCTCGGATCTCGGCCGCGGCGGTGACCGGAAGAAGAAGCTCGAACAGCTCCACAAGCTGGGCGTCGATTTCGTGGTCGAAGGAAAGTTCATCGGCAGCCCGGGGCAACGCCGCGCGGACTTCAAAGTGATCTCCACCATGACTGGGGAGTCGTGGGGCACGTTGAAGTTCGAGACCGCGATCTGAATTTCGTTCGTTGAAAAAGGCCGTGCATTTCACGGAAATCGTTCGGTTCGTTGTCTGCGGTTGCAGGCTCGCCGGACGTCGTGTTATGCGCGGTTCCGACATTGCCCAGAGCGTCGCTCGGGTCCACTTCCGGAGGAGAATTTCATGCGATTTACCAGCGCTCTTTCCCTCGTTCTCGCGGTTCCCGCGATCGCACTCGTGGCTTGCGGCCAGCCGAAGACCGTCACCCGCACTGGAGCGGACAGCGCCGAAGGCGGTGATCTCTCGGGCTACTGGAACGACATCGACGCGAACCTCGTCGCGAAAGAAATGATCGGCGACGCGCTCTCGAATCCGTGGGCGTCGAACTATCAGCAAGAGCACGGCGGATCGAAGCCGGTCGTGAAGCTGATGGGCGTCATCAAGCGGACCGACGATCGCAACGTGAACACCGACTATTTCGCGAAGCAGCTCGAGCGGCAGCTCTTGAACTCGGGCCGCGTGCGCGTCGTTGCGGCGTGGGGCCAGGACAACATCAACGTCGTCGAGAAGGCGCGGCAATCCGAACACGCGTCGGATGATTCGGTGAAGAGCCAAGGCAACGAGCAGGGCGCGGACTTCACGCTTCAAACCGTGGTCAACTCGCAGAACGAGACCGACGGCGAAGGCAAGTCGGTTCGCGCGTACCTCGTGAACATGGAGCTCGTGAATGTCGAGACGAACGAGAAAGTTTGGATCGGCGAGAAGATGATCCGCAAAGTCGTCGACCAAGCGAAGACGAGCTGGTGAGGCGCACCATGAATCGTCGCACGATGCACCGCTCGCTGCTTCTGGTGGCGAGCGCGACGGCTTTGTCTGCTTCGGCGTGTAGCCAAGCAGGGCTGTTGAAACACTACTCGGAAATGCGGCCGGCCATGGTTCGCGGCGATTGGGAGACCGCCGCGGCGCAGATGGACAAGGCCAAAGAGGATCCGTACGGCGAAAAAGATCGCGTGATGTACTGGCTCAACATGGGCACGGTGCTGCACTACGCGAACAAAGCCGAAGACTCGAACGCGAAC
>JAKEEV010001117.1 GCA_022616395.1 Planctomycetia bacterium
TCGCGTTTGGCCACACCCAGCCTGCGTTAGCCGGCGGTTCGACGGGGGTTGTCGAACACCCAGCGTTAGCCGGCTGGGTTCGACGGGGTTTGTCGAACCGCCGGCGTTAGCGGGCTGGGTTGCTACCGACAACAAAGACGCTCACCCGTGTCGTACATTTGCTCGGTGGGCTTACGCCTCGCCGTTGGTCGGGTCAATCTCGGTCGCGGCGTCCGCCCCCGCCGCCTCCGCGATAGCCTCCGCGATGGCCTCCTCGGTCGCCACGGTCTCCACGCCCCCGGTCTCCGCGATCACGATCACCGCGGTCTCCTCGATCCCCTCGATCACCTCGGTCTCCTCGATCTCCACCCCGGTCTCCGCGGTCATCGAATCCACCACCGCCGTCACCTTCGTCGCGTGGGGCCAGAAGCGCTTTGCGGGAGAGTTTCACGCGGCCCTGGTCGTCGATGGCGATCACCTTGACCTGGACCTTGTCTCCGAGTTGCACCACATCGTCCACGCGGCCAACGTAGCCGGCGTCGAGTTCGGAGATATGGCACAGACCATCCCGGCCGGGCGCGATTTCGATGAACGCTCCGAATTCCTTGATCGAAATCACCTTTCCTTCGTAGACCGCGCCGACCTTCACCTCAGCCGTCAGTCCTTCGACCATTCGGCGAGCGGCTTCCACTCCGTCCGCGTCGGTGCCCGAAATCGACACGGTGCCATCGTCCTCGACGTCGATCTTCGCACCTGTGTCTTCCTGAATCGCTCGGATCATCTTTCCGCCGGGGCCGATGAGCTTGCCAATCATCTCCGGGTGAATCTTCAACTGGATCAGTCGCGGGGCGAACTTGCTGATGTCGCGTCGCGGAGCCGAGAGCGTCTTGAGCATCACTTGAAGAATTTGAATGCGGCCTTCGCGAGCCTGTTCCAGAGCACCTCGAACGATCGGCTCGGTGATCCCATCAATCTTGATGTCGAGTTGAATGCCCGTCACGCCCTTCTGCGTGCCCGCGACCTTGAAGTCCATGTCGCCGTAGTGGTCCTCATCTCCCTGAATGTCAGTTAAGAGTGTGAACTCTTCACCTTTCGAGACCAGACCAACCGAAATGCCCGCGACCGGCCGCTTGATCGGCACACCGGCATCCATCAGAGCCAGAGTTCCTCCGCAGACGCTCGCCATGCTTGAGGAGCCGTTCGATTCGAGAATCTCCGAGACGAGCCGCACGGTGTAGGGGAATCGCGTCGGTGGGGGAATGACAGCCTTCAGTGATCGTTCAGCAAGCATTCCGTGACCGATCTCTCGTCGGCCCGGTCCGCGAATCGGCTTGCACTCACCGACCGAATACGGCGGGAAGTTGTAATCGAGCATGAACTTCTTGGAATACTCGTCTCCCAGTCCATCCACCTTTTGCTCATCCGCAACGGTTCCCAGAGTGGCGATGACCATCGCCTGCGTTTCTCCGCGCTGGAAGACAGCGGTGCCGTGCGTTCGCGGAAGTACAGCGACTTCGCACGAGATGTTCCGCAGGTCCTTCGGAGCGCGGCCGTCGATGCGAGTTCCTCCAAGCGTGATCTCGCGGAAGATACGCTCGCGCAGCACGCCGAGCGCGGCCGACACCTGAACCGGGGTGAATTTCGGCTCCGTTTCGCCCTCGGGAACGTAGATCTTCGTGATCTGTTCCTTCATCTCGTCGAGAGCTGTGTTCCGGTCCTTCTTGCCCTTCGTCAGATACTTCTCGCGGAAGTCCTTGCCGTACTTCGCGTACAACTCATCCACGAGCGGATTCTCGGGCACCGCGGGGGGCAGATCCTTCGGCCCTTGACCGCTCTCGGTGCGAAGCCGGTCGATGGCGTCGATCAGGATACCGCACTGGCGGTGTGCTTCCATGATCGCATCGCCCATTTCGGTTTCGGGAATTTCGCGTGCGAAGCCTTCGATCATGCACACTGCGTCTTGTGTCGCGGCCACGACCAGATCGAGATCGCTTTCCTCCATCTGGGTGCTTGTGGGCAGGACGATGAGTTCGCCGTTGATGCGGCCGAGCCGAACGCCTCCGTAGGGCTTCAAGAAGGGAATGTGCGAAACATGCAACGCGGCGCTCGCCCCAATGAGGGCGAGCATGTCCGGGTCGTTCTCCCTGTCGGCGGAGAGGACCGTTGCGTGAATTTGGACTTCGTTGTAGTAGTCGGTGGGGAAGAGTGGACGAGTCGGTCGGTCGATGAGTCGGGAGGTGAGTGTTTCTTTTGTGCTGGGTCGAGTTTCTCGCTTGATGAACCCGCCGGGGAACTTACCCGCGGCATAGGTTCGCTCGCGATACTCGACCTGGAGCGGGAAGAAATCTCGACCGGGGATGGGTGAGCCTTCGACGACGGCACAGAGGACGGAGGTGTCTTCGTAGGTGACGAGAACAGCTCCGTGAGCCTGTTTCGCGAGTTTTCCGGTTTCGAGGACAAGAGTACGACCGCCGAATTGGCATTCCACACGTGCAGGATTAACCGCCACTGATGTGACCCTTTCCATTTTGCCGGCAGAAGTGTCGATGCAATTGCGGAATTCGGAATTGGGAATGCGGAATCAAAGAATCAGAGTTGCCTGCTTTGTTGTCTTTATTCCGCATTCCGCATTCCGCATTCCGCATTGTGGGACGTTACTTGCGGAGTCCGAGTTTGCCGATCACGGACAAGTACAGTTCGCGGTTGGTATCCCGGAGGTACTTGAGAAGATCAGCGCGCTGGCTGACGAGTTTCAGCAACCCACGGCGACTGGAGAAGTCCTTCTTGTGAGCGCGCATGTGCTCGGTGAGGGAGTTAATCCGCTTGGTGAGCAACGCGATCTGCACTTCGGGCGACCCGGTGTCTGTCTCGCCCCGGCGGAACTGGCTGATGAGTTCGGACTTCTCTTCCTTCGTGATCGACATCGTCCCGATCTCCGCAAACCCGCCGCGTCGCACTCCTGCCATTCAGTTACGAAACGACGTTAGTTACACACACTTTTTAGAGATTTATGCAATCTACCGCCCCCCGACCAGATGGCAAGAGGAGAAAAACAGGGGACAGGAGTCAGGGAGTTAGGGAACAGTCGGCAGTGAACAGTGATTAGTAATCAGTGATCAGTAATCAGTTATCAGTGAACAGGAGACAGGTTCAGTACACGCCAGCCGCTCCGCTTCGGTCACGGCTTGATCCCCTTGTCCTTGAGGATTGGCGTCAGCAACCGCTTGAGATTCTCGCCGAGGATCTTCTTCTTCGCGTTGTCGTCCACATCCGCGCCTTGCACCTTTGCCAGTTGCGACGCGAAGCTACGGCCGCCCGCGTCGCTGCCATACAACACGCGATCCGCGCCGAGTTCCTTCACCGCGAATTCCACAAAGCCCGATGTTGGGTCGGAGCCGCTGGTTTCGGTGTAAAGCGAAGTCGTTGAGCGGATCGCGCGGAGACCGAGCTGCCAGTCTCCTCCAGAGTGACCGCAGATGAGAGTCGCTTTCGGATGGCGCTTCGCCAGTTCGATGAGGTCTTGCGGAGTCGATTCGCCCGCGAGGTTGCCCGTCGTTTTCAACCAGGTGTGTTGAAGGATCGGGGCTTTCAACTCTGTGGCGCGAGCAACGATCGCGTCGAGATCCTTCTCGGCCGCCCTGCGCGCGACCCACAGCTTCACGCCGACCATCGGGCCGTTCTTAATGCACCGGTCGATCTCGCGGACGCTCTCGTCCGGGTGCTTCCCGCTGACGTAAACGAACCCGAATGCCTTGTCGTGATAGTGAGCGAGCGCTTGCAACACCTGATCGTTTTGCTGGCGAAGTTCCTTCGGCGTCGGGTCCAGGAGGAACGGAAAGCCCATGTAGAGGCAGATGCGTTCGACGCCCATTCGATCCGCGAAGCCGATGAGCTTCGCCATCTTCTCTTCGGGCGTGCGCCCGTCAACGCCGTGCAGGTGCGTGTGAACGTCCCAGATCATAAAGTGACCGCTGTAAAGTAGTCGGCATTCGCTGGGTGCCGTTGTCTTTAGTGTAGTCCTCACGCTTTGCGTGCTGGTTTTCATAGTAGTCCTCACGCTCCGCGTGATGTGTATTTTGCCCCGCCGCTTGCGCGGCGTCATCACGCGGAGCGTGAGGACTACTATGAAAGTCAAACAGAAGGGACTTCGATGTCAACGCCGATCTTCACGCTGACCGTCCGCGTGCCGGATTCCGACATTGACCGGCAGGGCCACATCAACAACGTAGCGTTCGTGCGCTACGTTCAGGATGTGGCCGCGGATCACTGGCTGTCGGTCGCGCCGGTTGAAGTGCAGTCCGCGTACACCTGGGTTGTTCGTCGACACGA
>JAKEEV010001118.1 GCA_022616395.1 Planctomycetia bacterium
AGCACATCGGGTATGAAGGTGTTGCCCTCGAACGAGAACCCGCAGCGCTCATCGGGCCCGGCAATCGCCTGAAACAGTATCGCCAGGTCGCGGACGCAGTTCGCCATCACGCCGACGTGGTCCATGCTTGGCGCGAGCGGAAGCACGCCATCGACGCTCACGCGGCCGTAAGTCGGCTTTAAGCTGTAGACTCCGCAGTAACTCGCGGGGCGAGTGATCGATCCTCCTGTTTGCGATGCAAGCGCGCCCAGACACATTCCGCACGCGACCGCAGCGGCCGAGCCGCTCGAACTTCCTCCGGGCGTGCGCTCCAGGTTCCACGGATTGCGCGTCACCGGCGGATCGAAGCTCGCGTAGGCCGTGGTGACCGTCTTCCCCATGATGACCGCGCCGGCCTGACGCAATCGTTCCACGCAAGTTGCATCTCGGCGGGCGTAGCTATTCGCCCAGAGCTTCGAGCCGCAACCAGTCGGCATGTCGAACACATCAATGATGTCTTTCACGCCGACCGGAATGCCGTGGAGCGGCCCGCGACTCTCTCCGCGCTTCAACTCAGCCGTGAGGCGTTCGGCTTGCTCGCGTGCGCCCTGGCGGTCGAGGTGGACCCACGCCTTTACGCGTGATTCGTACTTGTCGATGCGACCGAGGCATTGCTCAAGCAACTCCGAAGGCGAAAGTTCGCCCTTGCGGATGAACTCCGCGGCCTCGGTGATTGTCTGTGGTTCGGGCATTGTTGGTTCCGTGAAGAGGTGAGCGTACATTATCAACACACACCAGGGGTTGAAACCCCTGGCTATTCCCGGTGACCCCTTCGGGGTCCATTTCGGAGCGGCAATGGACAAGGTGAAGGTGGGGATTCTCGGCGGGTCCGGTTACACCGCGGTGGAGTTAATCAAGCTCCTGTTGCGACATCCCGGCGCGGAGATCGCCGCGATCACCTCCCGGCAGGACGAACACATCGCCGAGCTTCACCCGAGTTTGCTCGGGAGGCTTGACGTGCGGTGTCAGCCCTTTGACCCCGATGCGCTCGCGGCGAAGGGTATTCAGTGTGCGTTTGGTTGCTTGCCCCACGGAACGAGCATGGAGAGTATTCCGCCATTGCTTGAGCGCGGAATGCGAGTGATTGATTTGAGCGCTGATTACCGCTTGCGTGACGCGAAGGTGTACGAGGAGTGGTACAAGGAGAAGCACCACGACCCCGCCAACCTCGCTCACGCGGTGTATGGGTTACCAGAGGTGTACGGCGATTACATCAACGGAGCGAAACTCGTCGCCAATCCCGGTTGCTACCCGCAGCCAGCCATTCTGGGGCTTGCTCCTCTGGTCGCGAAGAAGTTGATTGAGCTTTCGGGAATCGTGATCGACAGCAAGAGCGGCGTGTCGGGTGCCGGGCGCACTCCACAACTGCCGTACCACTTCCCCGAATGCAACGAGAGCGTCTCCGCGTACTCGGTCGGCACTCACCGGCACACGCCGGAGATCGAACAGGCTCTTTCGGACATCGCCAGCGCGCCAGTGTCGGTGATCTTCACTCCTCATCTGATGCCGATGGATCGCGGAATCTTCAGTACGATCTACGCGACTCCCACGCGCGTCATCATCGAGCCGGAATTGATGGAACTCTATCGCTCGTACTTCTCGGACAAGCCCTTTGTGCGAGTGAGAACCAATCTCCCCGCGACGAAGGACACCGCGGGCACGAACTTTCTGGACGTGTGCGTGAAACTGGTTCGCGGAAAAGTGGTGGTACTTTCAGCGGAAGATAATCTCGTTCGCGGAGCCAGCGGGGTCGCGGTTCAGAACTTTAACCGCATGTTCGGCTTCGATGAACGCACCGGATTGATGTAACATGGAATAGAGCAATTTCGCCCGATGGAGGTAATGTCGTGGACCTCCTCCTGGCACACGAAACGCATTTGCAGGCGATTTTCGACTTACCAGACGATGACCAACCGCGTCTGGCCTACGCCGATTTCCTGGAAGCAAACGGCAACCCAGACCGGGCGCAGCTCATCCGCGTGGAGTGCGAACTCGCGGCCATCGTGAACCAACCCCAGCAGTCCGAGCGCTACCACCATTTGCGGATCGAAGAGCGGCAGTTGATTGATCGGCTCTATCCGGGCCGGCAACAGTGGCAGCCTCACGAGCGCGAACGCATCGATCACGTCCGCGGATTTTTGTTCGCAGCCAAGACCATGATCGTGACCTCCGCCATTCTGGAGAAGTCGATCCCAGCACGCTGGGAAATTGTGCAGAACCAACCGGAAGCGTTCGGGGCGGTGAATCTGGCTCTTGAGCCGGGACTGATGCTCATGCCAGAACACATCGAACGGTTGTTCTCGTTGCCCGCGGTTGGGCGAATCGCGGAGTGGGATTTGTGCGGGTGCGTCGAGGAATTTTCCGAGGGAGTCGTGAGAACTGATCCTGGCTCAATCATGCCGGCCATCACGTTACTGGGAATTGAAACACTCGCCCGGCACGAAGGCGCTCGAATAATCACCGCACTGGATTTGCGGAACAACAACCTGGACAACGACGCCGGGCGTGCTCTGGCTCACTCTCCGCATCTGATCAACATTCAGCGGCTCCAGTTGCGTGAAGGAAACCGCATCAGCGGGCGAATCTGGCAAGAGGTCGTCGAAAAGTTCGGCAAGGACGTTGTCAGTTGACCGCACGAGACACGAATCAGACATGGATCTGCTTTCGCAACACGAGGCGTTTTTGCGGGCGATCTTTGACGCGCCCGACGATGACACTCCGCGCCTCGTATACGCCGACTTCCTCCAGGAGAATGGCGAGGAGGATCGAGCCGAGTTGATTCGCGTCCAGTGTGAACTGGCAGCGAACATGGGGAGTTGGAATCACTCCGACAGGTACTACCAGTTGGCAGCCCGAGAGGAAGAATTGCTCGACTATTTTTACCCAGAGCGCTTGGAAGTGGAGCCTCACGATCGGTTCTCCTACGAGCGAGGGTTTCGATTCGCAGGCGAGACGTTCTTCGTAACCGCCGAGGCGCTGGCTGACCTCACCGCTGAGCGCTGGCGGATCATTCGCCACGAACCAGAGCTATTCCACGCTGAGTGGTTGCATGTCGGACCAGGGGTACTCTTGCGCCCCGAACACATCGACAGGTTGTTCTCGTTACCGGTCGTTCAACGAATTGCAGAATGGAATCTCTCCGGGCGGGTTGTGGAAGAATTAACCGGCGGAGACCCTGACACCTTCAATCTCATCGATCTCGTTCAGACACCCGCGATCACCATCGCCGGCGTCGAGACCCTCGCCCGGCACCGAGGCGTGCGGCGGATCGCGACCCTTGACCTGCGCAACAACAACCTCGACAACGACGCGGCTCGGGCGCTAATGAAATCACCGTACCTCGACAACCTCAAGCGACTCGAACTGTTTGAAGGCAATCGCTTTCGCGGGAGGGTCTGGCAAGAGGTACTTGAGCGATTCGGCGAAGATGTGGTGGGATGAAGGACGAATCGGAGCCGGAAGCGTCAGCGACGGTTCTTCCATCGGAGCCGGAAGCGTCAGCGACGGATAAGACAAGACCGTCGCTGACGCTTCCGGCTCCGATTGGAGTCCGATTTGGAGATTGCCCAATGCGGTTTGTGTTCGCTGCGCTGGTGTTGGCGTTCCCCGTTCACGCTTTCGGCGCGGAGCCGAAGTTCTCCGCGAAGGTCGAGAAGGTCGCGCCTCCCGAAAAGCTCGCCGAACCGGTGAGGAAGTTGCTCGACGAACAGGCTCTCGTTGTTCGAGACGGTGACGAAGAAGTGATGACAGTCTGGTTCCGCACCGAAATACCCGCCAAGGCCACCGAAGAGCAAATCAAGAACGGACTGACCTATCGCGAGATTCCCGAAGGCACTCTCGTCGGCGCCATCTCATTTCCGCGCACGTTCACCGATTTCCGCAAGCAGGAAATCCCCGCGGGCGTCTACACGCTTCGATTCGCGGTTCAACCCGACATCGGCGACCACACCAACACCGCCCCGCACCCGGAATTTTGCCTCATGTGTCAGGCGGAAAAGGACAAGGACGCGGAGCCGATGGAAGTGAAGAAACTCATTGAGGTGAGCAGTCTGGTGAACGAAGGGCGTCACCCGGCCGTGCTGCTTCTGTGGCCGAATAACGGCAAGGACGCCAGCGTGAAGATCGTGAGCAAGGGCAACGGCGTGTATGTCGCGACTTTGAAGCGCACGGTCGTTGCCGAGGACAAGAAGACCCTGCTCGGCTTCGCGGTGACCGTTGCGGGCGTGCGGAAGGAGTAGGGTGGGTCGAGATTTGCGCTTGGCAAATCGAAGGCCCACCGAATCACTGCGCGCCGACACGTTCTTTCTTCGGCCCGGCGGTGGGGGCTGTGTTCGGAGCGAAGCGCAGGAATTTCTCGTCGGGGTCCGCCGGGTTACTGCTCTGGAGAGGCGTGTCGATCCTGGTCGCGACCAGCGGCGGGTTCCCCAATCCGCAGTTCGGGTCGTGGAGATTATCCGCCGAGATCAAGCCGGCGACTGGACCGGGGGTCTTCAACAGTTCGGGTGTGCGAGCGAAGTAGTTGAGTTTCACCGTCAAGTCGTACTTGCTCTGATCCTTCGGTGGAAGCTCGAACTGGATGCCGAACTGACACTGGTAGACCGTGTTGTTCGTAAACGTTCCCTTCATGACCCGGCCGGCCGGTCTGGTGAGCGACACGGCCGAGTTGAGATTAAAGAACCGGTTATTGGAAACATCGATTTCAACGAGAGGGCCGTCCACACGCAAGCC
>JAKEEV010001119.1 GCA_022616395.1 Planctomycetia bacterium
ACCCAAGCGAACGGGCTTCCCGTTTCGGTAAGCCACGATCATGGGGCGATACTCGCGAGCGCTCATCAACTGGCCGCTCGACTGGATGTTGAACGCGCGCCGAGAACCCTGGAACTGGCCCGTCGGGAGATTCACGTTCATGTTGCGGATTGCGCCGGACACCTCGTCGATGCCGATCTCGCGAGCCGCGAGCAAGTCGGGGTCCATCTGAACCCGCACCGCGCGCTTCTGCTCGCCGAACACGATCACCTGGGCGACTCCCTGGATCATCGAGACCCGCTGGGCCAGAACCGTCTCCGCGTACTCGTTCACTTCGTAAAGCGGAAGCGTGTCGGACCTCAGTGCGAGTACCAGGATCGAGAAGTCAGCCGGGTTGACCTTCCGAAACGATGGCGGCGTTGGCATGTCCGGCGGGAGTGACCGGCCGGCCTTCGAGATTGCCGATTGCACGTCCAGCGCGGCCGCGTCTATGTCGCGGTCGAGTGCGAACTCCAGAGTGATGGAGGTCGTGCCCAGTGCGCTTGTGGAACTTACTTTCTCCAAACCGGGAATCGCCGTGAACTGCTTCTCAAGCGGAGTGGCAACGGACGAGGCCATCGTCTCCGGGCTGGCTCCGGGGAGCGTTGCGCTCACCTGAATGGTGGGGAAATCGACTCTCGGAAGCGAATCGACGGCCAGCGACGTGTACCCGAGCACCCCGGCGAGGACAACCCCTACCGTTAGCAGGGTGGTCATCACCGGGCGGAGGATAAACGGCGAGGAAATATTCACTGTGGCCCTCCCGTCACCACCTGCGGGACGGGCGGCACCCCAGGCGTTCTGGGCGGACCCTGGTACGGCTTGGGTTCCACCTTCGCACCGGGAGCAAGCCTCAGTTGCCCTTCAACCACCACCGTCTCTCCACTTTTGAGTCCAGACGCAATCACCGCCTCGCCTTCGTCTTCAAATGCCACCGCGACCGGTCTCATTTCGGCCTTCTTGTCTGGCGTCACAACGTACACATACTGCCCCTTCTGACCGGACTGAAGCGTCGCGGAGGGTACAACGACGCTTTCGGGTCGCGCGCCGAGAGTCAACACAACGTCCACGAACAGCCCCGGCCAGAGTTTTTGATCCTCGTTCGCGAACGAAGCCTTGAACTGGACTGTCCCCGTCTGGGTGTCGGCGACGTTGTCGATGAACGTCAGCTCCCCGACCGCCAGCGGGCCGCCTCCGCGAAGATCCGCCTCGACCTTCAGCGGACCCTTCTTGCGGGCTTCGATCACGACCGGGAGTTGTTGTTCCGGGAGTGTGAACGTGACGGTGATCGGACTCACCTGATTGATTACCACCAGCGGGGTTAATCCGTTCGGCTCGACGAGGTTGCCGCGGTTGACGAGCAACTCGCCGACTCGGCCGTCGATCGGGGAAACAATCGTGGTGAAGGAAGCCTGAAGTTTGGCGGTGTTGATCGCGGCCTTGTCAGCAACGATTGCGGCTTTCGCGCTGGCGACTGCCGTGAGCGCCGCATCGTACTCAATGGCTGACCCCACACCGCTGCTTTTGGCCTGTTCGACGCGCTTCAGGTCGAGTTCCGCCCCCGCGAGTATCGCGACGTTCTTCGCCATATTCGCTTCAGCCTGTTTGACCGCGGCCTCGTATGGTCGGGGGTCAATCGTGAACAACTTCTGATTCTGCTTGACGAAATCGCCTTCCTTGAAGAACACGCCGGTTAGCTCTCCACCCACACGCGGCCGAATGGCGACGGTGGAGATGGTCTTGACCGTTCCGATGGTGCGGATTCGGATGGGAACGGTTTTCTTCCCGGCGGTGGCGACCAGCACCGGAGCGGGCGGCGCATCGGCTCGCCCAGCCTGTGGCTTCGTGCAGCCTGCCAGGATCACGAGACAGAGGAAAGCGCCAAGACAACTTACAGAACGCATGGGGAACCTCGGCGAGTCATGGAGTGATCGCCATGCAACCGCGACACCATACCGACGGGCGGGTATGATCTATCACCCAGCATATCACGTCTAATTTTGAATCTGCCAGTCTGTGGGCGCAGTACACCTTGAAACGAGCTTGTCGGTGACGGTTGCGCGCATGAGGGCGGACAATTCGGTTGGGGATTCACAAGATAATTCGGAATCAGCAACGAAGCCTTTGTAGGACAGGCTTTCTAGCCCGTCGACGGCCTAGAAAGGCCGTCCTACTGAGTCTGGGACACTCCATGAGCCTTGCCATCGAGACCCGTCGGTTGACGCGCGACTTCGGAGACTTCCGGGCCGTGGATGCAATCGACCTCGCGGTCGAGCGTGGAACCTTCTACGGGTTCCTCGGTCCCAACGGAGCGGGCAAGTCCACAACTATCAAGATGCTCACCGGACTGCTCGCTCCAACCCAGGGCGAGATTCGCGTACTCGGTCGAGACATGCTTGACCCGAAGCAGGCTCTTGACGCCAAGCGGCATGTCGGGGTGATCGCCGAGAACCTGGCTTTGTTCGATAACCTCACCGCGCGCGAGTACCTGACGTTCGTGGGTCGAATGCACCTCATGGCCCGCGACACGATCCGTCAGCGCTCCGAGGAACTGCTCACGCTGCTCGGTCTGATCGATGAGGAGAAGAAGCTCGCGCTGGAGTATTCGCACGGGATGAAGAAGAAGTTAGCTCTGGCCGCGGCTCTCTTACCAAATCCAGACTTGCTGTTTTTGGACGAGCCGTTTGAAGGCGTAGACGCAATTACCTCGCGGATCATTCGAGACTTGCTGGCGGGGTTCGTGGCTCGTGGATCGACCGCGTTTCTCACTTCGCATGTGTTGGAGATCGTGGAGAAGCTCTGCACGCACGTCGGGATTATCGTTGGCGGGAAGCTCACCGAGCAGGCGTCGTTGGAGGCAATCCGGCAAGGCGACTCACTTGAGAATCGGTTCATTCAGTTGGCCGGTGCGGACGCGGCGGATGCTCCGAAGCTTACCTGGCTGGAGGCCGCCCAGTGACCCGCGAACACCTGCTTGCATTTCTGTGGCTTCGCTGGCGGCTGCGGGTTAACCAGTTCCGCAAGGCCGGGCCGGTTAACGCCTTCTTCTTCATCGCCTTCAGCATCTTTGCCCTCTTCGCGGCGGTCGGGCTGCTCGTGGCCGGCTTGCTCGTTGGGTTGTTGGTCATGCCGCGTGCATCACCAGCCGTGCAGCTACTTGTGTGGGACGGGGTGATCGTGGTCTTTCTGTTCTTCTGGTCGATTGGTCTGTTAACTGATATCCAGCGCGCTGAAGGATTGGCTCTCGACAAGGTCTTACACCTGCCGGTTTCTCCGTCTGGCGCGTTCCTGATCAACTATCTCAGTTCGCTATCCAGCCTGACATTGATCGCACTCATTCCCGGAATGGTCGGGCTGATTCTGGGGCAGGTGTTCGCCGGGTCGCTGTACATGCTGCTGGCTCTACCGCTGTTAGTCGCGTTCATCCTGATGGTCACGGCAGTCACGTATCAGTTTCAGGGATGGCTCGCGTCTCTGATGACCAACCCGCGTCGCCGACGAACGGTAATCGTGCTTGTCACCGCCAGCTTCATCCTGCTGACTCAGCTACCGAACCTCCTGAACATCGCTCGCCCGTGGGACGATGGACGTCGAGACGAACTGAATCGAGTGAACGAGCGACGCAACTCGAACCAAGCGGATGTGAATGCCAAGCAGATTACACCAGAGGAATATCTTCGGAGGAGTAAGGAGATTGACAAGGAGTTCGGCGACCGGCGACAGGAGCAGTCGCAGCGAAAGTGGGAGCAGGTCAAGCGGACGGCTTCGTTCGTCAGTCTGGTGCTTCCTCCGGGTTGGCTGGCGCTTGGGGTATCGGGGCTGTCGTCGGGGTCCGTGGTCCCGGCGCTCCTGGGAACGCTCGGACTGGGGCTGATCGGGGCGTTCAGTCTTCGGCGCGCTTACCGAACGACGATTCGTCTCTATACCGGCGAGTTCACGGGTCAGGGTCAGTGCGCTCCGACCAAGTCATCTCCTCCGACTGATCCGAATCGGTTGCGGTTGGCGGAGTGGCGACTGCCGTGGGTATCCGAGCACGCTTCGGCGGTCGCGGTGGCCGCGTTTCGGTCACTGATTCGCGCACCAGAATCCAAGATGGCTCTCGTTGCGCCCGTGATTCTGCTCGTTGTGCTCGGCGGTGCCTCGGTCTCCGCGAAGCAGGAGCCGCCGGCCGTAATTCGTCCGCTGATGGCGTTCGGTGCCGGAGCGATGATGGTGATCATTTGCGGTGCTCAACTCCTCGGCAACCAGTTCGGCTACGATCGGGCCGGGTTCCGCGCGTTCGTGCTGTCCCCGGTTTCGCGGCGCGAAATCCTCCTGGGCAAGAACCTGGCGGTTGCTCCTATCGGGTTGGGGCTGGCTCTGGCAATGTGGCTCTTGGTTGGGATCGTCTACCCGATGCGGATCGACCACTACCCCGCGACCATCGCGCAGGTGGTGTGTGCGTACCTCGTGTTCTGCATGTTGGGCAACGCGCTGTCGATTGTGGCTCCGATCCCGATGGCAGCCGGGTCAATGCAGCCGGCCCAGGTCAAGCTGGTCCCGGTTCTGCTTCAGATGCTCTTCCTGATGCTCCTGCCGCTGGCAATGATCCCGGTTCTGCTTCCGTTTGGAATCGAAGTTCTGCTTGCCGAGTTTGCTGGAGTTCGCGGAGTGCCGGTGTCGCTTGGCTTGTCGCTGATTGTTCTGGTTGTGGTGGTGTTCGTTTATCGCGCGGTCCTGACGTGGGAAGGCAACTGGCTGGCGGCGAAAGAGCAGACGGTGTTGGAAGTGGTGACGAGCAAGGGCGAGTGAGGGTCTTCAGAGTAGTCGTGCGCCTGCGGTAAAATGTCACAGCCTTGGATACGTCTGTAAGCCCCCTCACCCGCCGCTATTCGCGGGGAGAGGTCGCCGCAGACTGACGCAAGGCGTCAGTCGTAGCGGCGGGTGAGGGGTCTTCTCTTTTCCCCAACTCTTCTCAAAGCCTGTGACATTTTAGCGCAGACACTCTAGTAGGCACCCAGCGAATGCCTACTACTCCGAAACCGGCGAGCCAGTTGACGCTCTGCCTTCGCGCTGGTCTACTGGTCGCGACTCGGACATCGGTTCCTCCATCTCCGGTTGGAATCTCATCACAGGAGCCGCCATGCGCCAGACCAGTTGGTTCGCACGCCGGGTGTCCACATGCTTCGGACTGATTGCGTTGGCGGTCGGGATTGCGCTGAGCGCTTGCGCTCCGGTTCATTCCGCGGCTCCTGTTGCGACGAAAATCACTACCCCCAAAGCTCACTTCGGATTCAACCTCGGAGATGACTACTGTCTGGCCAATTACGAGCAGTACGCGGAGTACCTCGCCAAACTCGAAAAGGAGTCTGATCGGCTCAAGGTCGTCAACATCGGCGAGACCGCGGAGAAGCGACCGCAACTGATGGCCGTTGTGACCTCGCCCGCGAATCACAAGAAACTCAATCAGTATCGCGAGATCGCCAGCAAGCTCGCGAACGCTGAGGGCGTTTCTCCCGACGTGGCGAAGAAGCTCGCGAGCGAGGGGAAAGCGGTCGTGTGGATCGACGGCGGACTCCACGCCAGTGAAGTGCTCTGCGCTCAGGCGATGGCCGAGACAATCTACCAACTTCTCAGCGCGACCGACGCCGAAACGCTCCGCATCCTCGGCGACGTGATTATCCTCTTCGTTCACGCGAACCCGGACGGGATGGATCTCTGCTCCGACTGGTACATGCGCGACAAAGATCCGAAGAAGCGCTCGCTCGCGGGGCTTCCCAAGCTCTATCAGAAGTACATCGGGCACGACAACAACCGCGACTTCTACGCGAACACGCAGGCCGAGACGCGGAACATGAACCGCGTGATGTATCGCGAGTGGTTCCCGCAGATTATTTACAACCACCACCAGACCGGACCGCCCGGCACTGTGCTCTTCTGCCCTCCGTTCCGCGATCCGTTCAATTACAACATCGATCCGCTTGTCATCAACGGGATTGATCCACTCGGGGCCGCGATGATGCAGCGGTTCCTCGTCGAGAACAAACCGGGCGCGACCACTCGCTCCGGCGCGCGCTATTCAACATGGTGGAACGGAGGATTGCGCACCACGGCTTA
>JAKEEV010001120.1 GCA_022616395.1 Planctomycetia bacterium
CAGGGCTGGGAGCCGATCATGCCTCAGTATGATCTGAGTCAGGTTTCCGAGGAAGATTTGAACGCGCTGGCGGCTTACATCCGGAGCTTGCGCCGAGGGAAAACGCCAGACGTGACCGACAGGTTCTCGCCGCCCGTCGGTGCTCCGATTGAGCGGAAAGAGTCGCCGGTGCCGCCGGTGCCGCCGGGAGGGAAGAACTGATGAGCGTCGCTGTTTCACATGCCGCCCCGGTCGCTGCTCCTCCTCCGCCTGAGCCGGAACCAGCGAAGACCAACTATTTGAACGTCTCCCACACCATCTGGTCGTGGTTGTTCACAGTTGACCACAAGCGGATCGGCATTCTGTATCTGGTGTCGATCACGGTCTTCTTCATCGCGGGGGGAATCGCGGCCGGCGTGGTGCGCCTGAACTTGCTCTCCCCGAACGGAGCCATCGTCACCGAGGACGCCTACAATCGGGCATTCACCGCTCACGGCGTGATGATGCTCTTCTTCTTCCTCATCCCGGCCGTGCCCGCGGTGCTGGGAAACTTCTTCATCCCGATGATGATCGGGACCAAGGACCTCGCGTTCCCGAAACTCAACCTCGCAAGCTGGTATGTGTTCATCATCGGCGCGGCTCTGGCGATCTGGTCGGTGTTGGCGGGCGGAATTGACACCGGCTGGACGCTCTACCCGCCTTACAGCACGCGGGCATCGCAATCGAATGTGATACCCGGCGTGGTGGGCGTGTTCATATCCGGTTTCAGTTCGATCATGACCGGGTTGAACATCATGGTGACGATCCACAAGATGCGCGCTCCGGGCATGACGTGGAGCCGGCTGCCGCTGTTCGTGTGGTCCCTCTACGCGACGAGCCTGATTCAGCTTCTCGCGACTCCCGTGATCGCCATCACGTTGCTCTTGCTTACCGTTGAGCGAGCCTGGGGAGTTGGGATCTTCGACCCGGCTCTGGGTGGCGATCCGCTTCTGTTCCAGCACCTCTTCTGGTTCTACTCGCACCCCGCCGTGTACATCATGATCTTGCCGGGGATGGGTGTGATTAGCGAAGTGCTGACGTGTTTCAGCCGCAAGAACATTTTCGGTTATCACGCGGTGGCGTGGTCGAGCATGGGCATCGCGGTGGTCGGCTTCTTGCTCTGGGCACACCACATGTTCGTGGCGGGCATTAGCTTCTATGCAGCGCTCCTATTTAGCTTGCTCAGTATGCTTGTCGCGGTGCCGAGTGCCATCAAGGTGTTTAACTGGACGGCCACGCTCTATCGAGGATCAATAACCTTCCAGGCGCCGATGCTCTTTGCGCTAGGCTTCGTGGTGCTCTTCACCATCGGCGGGCTGACGGGCTTGTACCTCGCTACGCTCGGCACCGACATTCACCTGCACGACACCTACTTCGTCGTGGCTCACTTCCACTTCGTGATGGTGGGCGGAATGGTGATGGGTTACTTCGCGGGGTTGCATTACTGGTGGCCGAAGATGACTGGCAGGATGTATTCCGACTGGTGGAGCCGGGTGGCTGCGGCCATCATCATCGTCGGGTTCTTCCTGACGTTCATCCCTCAGTTCTGGATCGGTTACCACGGCATGCCCCGGCGCTATCCGAACTACCCGGACAAGTTCCACGTCTTCAACGTGATGTCCACGGCCGGGTCGAGCATTCTGGGATTGGGTTATCTGCTCCCGGCGTTCTACCTGACGCTGTCGCTGTTCTATGGGAAGAAGGCAACGGCCAATCCGTGGAGCGCTACCGGGCTGGAATGGCAAACACCAAGTCCACCGACCGTTCACAACTTCGACAGCACGCCTGTGGTTGTGTGTGGCCCTTACGAATACGCGATCGGAGTCGATCAGATGGGCCGCGGATTGCCGGAACCGCCCGGACCAGGTGGAGCGGAAGGACCTGAAGGCCGAGTTGGGATTACCGGACCCCCTGGCCCCATGAAGAAGGAGACCGAAGTTGTCGGCTAGCACCCACTCATCGGTGCTCAAGCACCACTTCGAAGACCTGGGGCAACAGCACGCCTGCGAGCGGCTGGGAATCTGGATGTTCCTGGCCACGGAGGTGCTGTTCTTCGGCGGGATCTTCGGCGCCTACACCGTGTACCGGCTCTGGTACCCGCATGAGTTCGAGCTTGCCAGTTCGCACTTAAACCGCACGATCGCCACCGTTAACACGGTCTTCCTGATCACCAGTTCGCTGACGATGACGCTGGCGATTCGAGCAGCGAAGCTCGGCGACCGCTCCTCGCTCATCCGCAACTTACTCATCACCGCGGCGCTCGGCACCGCGTTCATGGTGATGAAGGGATTCGAGTATAGCGCGGACTTGCATGAACGCTACGTGCCCGGCCGGATGTTCCAGGGAGAGTACGAGGCCGCTCTGCGCGCGGTATTCCCCACCGATGGCCCTGCTTTGACCAAGGAGCAGGCCGAGGAGTATTTCAAAGCGCATCCGGATGAACATCAGAAGTGGGCGGCGGAGTTAGTACTTCAGAACTACGGCAAGAGCCTCAACGACCCAACCTACCGCGACCCCGGCAGGGTGCAGTTGTTCCTCTGCTTCTACTACATTATGACTGGCATCCACGGCTTGCACATCATCATCGGGATCGGGTGCATCCTGTGGCTGGTGTGGGAAGCGTGGAGAGGAACGATCCCGCCGGAGAACTACTCGACCGTTGAGGTTGTGAGTCTCTACTGGCACCTGGTCGATGCGATCTGGTTATTCCTGATGCCGCTCTTGTATCTGGCTGGTTCGGGGATGCACCACTAAGCACGAGGCCGTGGTTGGGCGTTGCTTTTTAACGAGCCGCGACCGCAAGGGAGCGGAATAAGGTCTGCCCGCTGCCTTGCGGTCGCGGCTCGTTAAACCCTTACAAACTTCCCCGGCCTTGTGCTTAGAAGACCTACCCCCAACCCCTTCCCTAAGAGGGAAGGGGGAGTAAGACAAAGCCCCCTTCCCTCTTAGGGAAGGGGTTGGGGGTTAGGTGAAGGGTCGAAGCGAACCGCATTCCGTTTACGAGATTATCATGGGTGAACAGCCTAACACGCCCGGCACGACCCCAGCGACGGCGCAGGGAACCGACGACCCGTACGGCGTCCGCAAGGATCTGGACGATCCCTTCACGCTCGTGATTGTGTGGATCGCGGTGTTGGGGCTTGCGCTGGTCAACGTGGGGCTATCGTTCGCGATTGGCCCGACGAAGTTCACCCTGCCGCTTCAACTGATGATCGGTTTCGTTCAGGCGGGGCTGGTCGCTTACTACTTCATGCACCTCAAGCAAGGCGACAAGGTGGTGATCCTCACCGCGCTGTCGTCTCTGTTCTGGATGGGCATTCTGTTTGTGCTGTTCTTGTCGGACTACATGACGCGGCACATCATTGTCGGGGGATGAGGGGACATGCCGCTTGTGTGGAGCGCTCGGAGGGGACACGCCGCGGTGATCGCGGTTGTGTTGGCGTCCGCCTCCGGCTGTGGCGGATGCGCTTCAAAGCCCGATTACCCACCCAACTTGACGTTCCCTTCCCGCGCAGATCGACTTGTTCTTCGCTCTCCTGAACACCAACCCGACATGATTCCCGCTCCGGGGAAGCCCGACGAGGAGATTGCCACTCTCGACGCGCTCGGAGGACAGACTGCCGACCCCGCGGGTGTTTCTCCTGATGTTCGCGCGAGGCTTGAGACATTCTTGAAGGACACCTTCGGCACTCCCGCCAATCCACACATTCTCGGCGACCAGGCGATTCTCGATTCCGCAACGCGCCTGGGGCTGAATGAGGCTCGACTTGCCGAGGGGAGCAAGCTGTTTCGCAATCTTTGCTTGCAGTGCCACAACCTCGCGGGAGATGGCCGCGGACCAAGTGGATTGTTCGTGACACCTTACCCGCGAGACTTCCGCCGAGGAGCGTTCAAGTTCGTTTCGTCAGGTGAAGGAGCCAAACCCCGTCGAGCCGATCTTCTTCGCACGCTCAATGAAGGACTTCGGGGAACCGCGATGCCGTCCTTCTCGCGCATTCCCGAAGGCGAACGCGAATTGCTCGCGTGGTTCGTTACGTATCTGTCGATGCGCGGAGAGGTGGAGTTCCGCTCACTCGCGGAGTTGCTTGGCGGAAAGCCAAACGACTCCGCAGCGAATCTCAAAGCGATTCTGGCGGAATGGGAAAAAGCCGAGAACTCCCCTCCTCTTCCCGAAGCTCCTGACGATGGCGAGCCGGGTTCGCCAACGCATCTGAACGCCGTCCGCCGCGGATACAAGCTGTTCACGCAGAAGCTCGACAGCACCGCGACGGTCGAGCGGTCGTGCCTCGACTGTCACAATGAATTCGGCCGCAAGCCGCTGTTGCGTTATGACATCTGGGGCACCGTTGCCAGGCCCGCGAACTTCACCGAACCGGGTCTGAAGGGCGGCACGCGGCCGGAAGACGTGTTCGCGCGCATCCGCTTTGGAATCGCGCCTGTGGGTATGCCCGCGCACCCAAAGCTGAAGGATCGCGAAGTGTGGGATCTGGTGCGCTTTATCCGAAGCGCTCCATACCCGCGCGAGCTTCCGCCTGAAGTGTTCGCGGCGGTGTATCCGTAAAGTGTGGTCCGCTCGCTCCGCGAGCGGCGAGTTTGGGCGAACCGCGAGGGTAACAGGAGTATCAAGTTGGGAGAGGGGAGAGGGCATGCTGTTTTCAGCCCACCTCAGCCCACTTCCTGCGGTCAGACGAGGGCGCAGGCCAGGACTCCACAGAAACGCTACCCTGCACCCCACGCCAAGTGAGCCAGGCGAGGACCGCGAAAACACGCAAA
>JAKEEV010001121.1 GCA_022616395.1 Planctomycetia bacterium
CCCCCCCCCCGGCCGTTCGCCTGGAGTTACAGTCATGACCCTTCCACTCGTTGCCATCGTCGGTCGGCCGAATGTCGGCAAGTCGTCGTTGTTCAACTGGCTCGCCGGTCGGCGGATCAGCATCGTTGACCCCACTGCGGGCGTCACGCGAGATCGCATCTCGACCACCATCGAACATAGCGGCCGATTCTTTGAAATGACCGATACGGGTGGAATCGGGATTGTTGACGCGGATAACCTCGCCGCCGATGTCGAGCGACAGATTCAACTGGCCATCGACGCGGCCGCGGTGGTGCTGTTCGTGGTGGACGTGCGCGAAGGAATCATGCCACTTGACCAGGATGTCGCTAACAGATTGCGCGCGGTGAAGAAGCCAGTGATCCTGGTCGCCAACAAAGCGGATACGGACAAGCTTGGGCACCTCTCTGGCGAGTTCTTCAAGCTCGGCTTCGGCGAACCGCTCTGCGTCAGCGCGGAGCAAAAGCTCGGCAAGGAGGAACTCTTCGACGCGATCCTCGCGAAGCTCCCCCCCGACACCGGCGAATCTCCGCCGGGCGAAGTGGCACTGAAACTCGCCACCGTCGGCCGCCGAAACGCGGGGAAGAGCACGTTCATCAACAGCCTTGCGGGCGCGGAACGGGTCATTGTCTCGGAAGTGCCCGGCACGACACGCGACAGCATCGATGTGCGTTTCGAGCGCGATGGCAAAAGTTACATCGCCATCGACACGGCCGGTGTGAGGAAAAAGACGACTCTCGCCAACGACATCGAGTTCTACAGCATGCACCGCGCTCAGCGCTCCATTCGCCGAGCGGATGTGGTGCTGCACTTCTTCGACGCCCGCCATCGCATCGGCCGCGTGGACAAGCAACTCGCCGAGTACATCGTCGAGGAGAACAAGCCCGCGATCTTCGTCGTGAATAAGTGGGATCTGGTGAAGGATTCCATCCCGACCGAGAAGATGGGGAACTACGTGCGGGCGATGTTCCCCATGCTCGAACACGTCCCAATCGCATTCATCACCGCGCAGAAGGGCAAGAACGTGCTGCGCCTGTTGCAACTCGCGGTGCAGTTACACAAGCAAGCGGGGGTGCGAGTCAGTACCGGCGACTTGAACCGCGCCATCCGCGCAGCCATCGAAGCGAACTCTCCTCCTCTGATGGGCAACCGGCAACCGAAAATCTTCTACGCGACTCAGATCGGCGTGTATCCGCCCACGATTGTGCTTTTCACCAACGGCCCGGAGTTGTTCGAGGACACTTACATCCGCTACCTGACCAAAGTGCTCCGCGACACCTTCCCGTTCGCGGAAGTGGCAATCAGGATCGTTTTGCGCGCGAAGGGCGAAGGGAGTCGGCGACCGGACGAGACGCGACTGGATGTATCGGCGACCGAGGATGATGATTCACCGCCCATCGTGCGGGCACCGAGGTTGCGTTTGCAACCGGAACCTGTAGACGATGAAGAACAGGATCAGGTTCAGCGGCCGAAGAAGAAGACTCGCGGGTCGGAGACGTGGGACTTCTGAAGCGCGGAGAGCGGAACGTGGAGCGCGGAACGTCAGAAACGCGGAATGCGGATTTCGGAATGCGGAATGAAAAACTAAAGCAAGACCCCAGCCAGGAATCTCCAGGCTGGGGTCTTCTGTCTTTTATTCCGCGTTCCGCGCTCCGCGTTTCGCGCTTCGAACAGAGTTTCACATCCCGGCAGCGGCGAGTCGCATCGCGGTCAGATAGTTTTCGCGGGCAATCAGCCGCTCCAGTCCCTGCTGGGTTTCTTCCAGGATCAGGTCGGATTGCGTGGTCGCGGATTCCTGGTTCGTCACTTCCACCGGCGGTTCCGGCTCTGGCACGCGCTTGCCGACTTCCGAGAGCAACATTCCGGCCCAGCGGTAGATGTTGCAGTCTTCCACCTGTGCCCGCATGCGCCGCATTCGCCGTTCTTGCTCGCCGACTGACATCGTCAGCGACAGAAGCAGCCCCTCGGCCATTTCGTCCACATCGAACGGATTCACCAGCACCGAGTCGACCAATTCACTCGCCGCACCGGTGAACTTGGAGAGCACCAACACCCCGCGCTCATCATCGCGTGTCGTGACGAACTCCTTCGCCACGAGGTTCATCCCGTCGTGCAGCGAACTCACGACGCACGCCGCGGCCATGCGGTAGAGCACGAAGATATCTTCCGGGCCATAGTGTTCGTTGAGGAACACAACAGGTTGCCACGAATCGGTTCCGTGCTCCCAGTTGATCTTTTCGGCTAACTCCTGCACCTCGTCGGTCAGGTCGCGGTAAGCAGGGATGTGTGTGCGGCTCGGAGCTCCGATCTGGATGAAGTGGAACTGGCCTTTCAATTCCGGGTGCTTCTGCAAGAGGCGATCCACAGCGCGCAGACGTTCGGGAATGCCCTTGGTGTAATCCACGCGATCCACGCCCACAATGACCGGGCGCTTGCCGAGTCGGTGTTTCTTCCGAATCGCCGCGGCACGAACTTCCCAGTTGTCTCCGAGATATTCCTTCGCCAGTTCTGGATCGACACTGATCGGGTAAGGACGAACGGTTGTATCTTGCCCACCACAGACAACGGCGAATCGTTCGCGGTCGATGCGGCATTCAAGAGTGCGGTCCACGGTGTCGAGGAACATGTTACAGTGATACTGCGTGTGGAACGCGAGCAGGTCGTTACCGAGCATGCCCTCGAGGAGTTCTTTGGCCCACGGACAAACGAGTAATTTCTCCGGGTTGGGCCAGGGAATGTGCCAGAATTGAGCGACAACAAGATCCGGCCGAGCCGCCTTCAACATCCGGGGCAACAGCGCGAAGTGATAGTCCTGCACGAAGACCAGAGCTGGCCCGCCCGCGGCTTCTTCCAACACAGCCTGGGCGAACTGCTCGTTGACCTTACGATAAACTTCCCAGTGGGTCGGATCGAATGTCGGCCGGCAGAACACCTGATGACAAAGCGGCCACAACATGCTGTTGGCGGTGCCGTAGTAGTAACCTTCCTCCTCATCGCGAGTCAGCCAGACGCGACGCAGGACATAGTTTGGATCGTCTGGAGGCACACCGACCCGCCCGTTCGTGTCGCAGACTTCCAGATCCGCGTCTCCGGAGCCGTGTGCCACCCACACGCCACCGCACGCTTGCATCACCGGATCAAGCGCGGTCGTCAGACCACCAGCGGGACGAATCCATTCCACTTCGCCATTGCGATAGCAATGGATGTATGGTTCACGATTGGCGACGACGATTAACCGGGCACCACCTAAACGAGTCCGAGCGACTTGTTCCAGGCGTTGTTTATCCCAGCCCATGGAACGACCCTCGCAGATTGGGGCGAAGGGGCAAGATCGAGCCTCCAGGAGGACGAGTCCGGCTCGATCAAGGCATCAAAGGATGCGGCGGGGGCACCGCAATTGCATGGATTACAACTAACCGCAAACGCGATGCCGATAGATTCTGAGTGAACCGGAAATCAGCACTGGCAAGTTTTGAAATGACACGCGTTCCTCGCGATGAAGGTATTGGGATTGTATTGAGACACCGCAGCGCCCACAAGTTGCGGCAATCCTCTCCGACCTGATTTGCGACTCGAACTTTTCAATCACCCGCGACAGCCGACAGGACAACATCGCCGGAGTCTCGGTCAGAGTTACAGACTTTAGGTATAAATGGGAAACCACTTACGCTCGCGGCTCTGTTCGGAACTTGGACACCGTGGCCACATTCTGGACAAGTTTGCCAACCGTTGAGGGATCGAAAAACCATGAACCCGCGCCTGATGGCACGACTGACCGCGCCGATCGCGGCGGTGAGCGGCTTGCTGTTGGTGCTGGCGATCGCGGCCGCGTGGTACGTGCGCGACATACAAGAGCGAGCGTCCGGCCCGATCGCCACCAGCGTAGCCAGCGTGATCGCGGCTCAAGAACTGGAGATTAGCATTCGCGAAGTCAACACGCAGTTCAACCGCTACCTGGTCACGCTCGACCGCAAGCATCTGGAACCAGTTCCGCGCCTCAAGGAGCGGACAGCGATCGCACTGGCCAACGCCGAGCGCGAAGCGACCACACAGCCCGAGAAGGCGCTGATGAAACGCGTGCGCCAGGGGTACGACCACTTCTTCGCGGAATACGACAAGGTTCTTCAGAACCCGCCGAAGCAGGGCTTCTATCCGAAGATCATGGAGTTGATTCAGGAGGTACTCACCAAGGAGATTCTGGAGCCAGCACACGAGTATCTGAGGCTCAACGAGGGAATGCTCACGCAGGCCAACGAGACGAACAAGCAAGTCGCGCAGCGGCTCACTGTGGGCCTTGTAGCAATCGGATTATGCGGTTCCGGAGGCGGATTACTCGGCGGGTGGGTGATCGCTTCCGCGGTGCGCCGGTCGATTCAGAGAACGGAGGAACGGCTCAGACACACAGCCGATCAGTTAACGCGCGCTGTTCCCGCCAGCGACCAGCAAGAGAAAGATTCCATCACACGAGACGCGATGGACCGGGTCGCGGTGTCAGTGTCGGCGGTTCTCAAGCGTCTAGAGAAGACCGAACGGGATGCGCTGCGCGCGGAGCAACTTGCGGGAGTCGGGCAGATGGCCGCGGGCATCGCTCATGAGATTCGCAACCCGCTGATGGCGATCAAGCTCCTGGTGCAGGCCGCGGGTGAGCGAGCAACGGGCTTCCCCGCGCGCGACATGCAAGTTCTGGAAGAAGAAATCGGCCGAGTGGAGCAGATTGTCGCGGGCTTGCTCGACTTCGCGCGTCCTCCTCGACCTGCTCCTCGTCCGGTGGATGTCCGCGCGTTGGTCGAACAGACCGCCGAGAGCATCCGCGCGCGTGCCGAGGCTCAAGGAGTCACAGTCACGATCCAGGCTGGCCCAGATACGACCGCGCTGGCTGACCCGAATCAATTGCGGCAGGTTCTCTTCAACCTCTTGTTCAACGCGCTGGATGCTCAACCCGCTGGCGGG
>JAKEEV010001122.1 GCA_022616395.1 Planctomycetia bacterium
GCGAGGGAGGTTTGTAAGGTTGTAACGAGCCGCGACCGCAAGGGAGCGGTTTGGCTTTCCCGCTCCCTTGCGGTCGCGGCTCGTTAAAAAAATGTCACACACAACTCCGGCCAAGTGCTTAGAATCACGAGCGCCAGAGCCGATCATAGAAGAGAGAATGTTCGCCTCTCACGAGCTATACAGATGACCGAAGCCGAACAGCGGTTGCTCGAACTCCTCAAGACGCGCTCCTTCCGCCGCGCAGCACCGGGCGAGCACTTCACCCTCACGTCCGGCGAGAAGAGCGAGTACTTCATCGACGGAAAGATGACCGCGGTTTCCTCCGCGGGCGCGGAACTGATCGGCGAAGTGCTCTATCAGTGGACGAAGGATTTCCAGATCAACGCCATCGGCGGGCTACAAGTCGGAGCGGTTCCGCTCGTCACGTCCGCCGTCATCAGCTATCAGCGTCATGGCCAGCCCATCGAAGGCTTCTGGGTCCGCGAGGAAGTGAAGTCGCACGGCACGAAGAAGCAAATCGAAGGCGCGCTGCAAAAGGGAATGCGGGTCGCCATTGTGGACGACGTGTTCACCAAGGGCGGCTCAGCGCTCAAAGCGGCTCAGGCAGCCCGCGAGTTCGGCTGCGAGGTCGTGCTGGTGCTTGCTCTGGTGGACCGACTTCGCGGCGCTCGGGCACTCTTCCGCGAGCATGGCATCGAGAACTACCACCGCGTCTTCACCATCCGGCAGTTCGGCATCGATGTCCCCGACGATCTTCCGGAGAATAAGTGACCTGCGAATTGACTGTGTTTGGGTTGAGCGGGAACAAACTCGATTGTCGGGTCAATGTGGTCGATACAGAATCGAGAGCGTGTTGCCTGAAACTCACAACAGGGGTAAAGTAGCGAGAGCATGTTGTCCCCTTCTGGTCTGAATAGGTGTGTCTGGTGTTTGGTCCGTGCCTTTTTTGTCTTTCGGACCAAACACCAGTTACACACCAATTCAGACCAGAAGGACGACTCGGAGGGGTCGTGAGCGGCGTTCTGAAATTCCTGCTGCTCGTCACATTGTTACCCGCACACACTCCGGTGTGTAAGGTGACCGAGGTTGCGGTTCGCACCCAGCCGAACTCCACGCCCATCCAGTCCTGTTGCTCGAAGTGTCTGAAGAAGTCTTCCCACACTCCCGCTCCATCCGCACCGAAACCAGATCGCCCAACCAAACCTGCTTGCCCAACAAACTGCCTCTCCCCACTCTGCACCACGCCCTCCGCTGTGGTCGGCGAACTGTTCGCATCCGCTGACCTCGATCAGCCCACAAGCGAACGGCTGTCAGTTTCCGCTCCCCTCCTTCCACCAGACGGCTTCCACTCACTCCTCGACCGCCCTCCGCGCGCCTGATCGCTTCTGTTCCTTCCCGATAACTTGTTTCGGTCGCGTGACTGCGCTCTCGTAGCACGTGTCCGATGACTCTTCCCGTGGCCTGGCACGAGGGGGCTGGCATGGCCAACCCAAACGCCGACCTGGGCGCGCTGGCTGTTGCAAGGCCCGCGCCTACCGCGACCACACTCCGCCTTCCGAGAAGGTGGTGGAGCCGGGTGTTCTTGCCGCTATTGCTTGTCGTGGGCTTCGCGGTTCTTGCACTGTGGGCGTCGTGGGATGTCGTCTCTCCTCCGGTCGCGGTCAAGGTCGTGCCGGTTCGAGTGCAAACAGGAACCATCGAAGTCGTTGGGCAAGAGTTGTTCCGCGCCAACGGCTGGATCGAGCCGCTTCCACGCCCGGTGGACGTTCCGGTTGCCACCGAGGGCATCTACCGGGTGAAAGAAGTGTTGGTGAACCCCGGCGACCGCGTGACGGCGGGGAAACCACTGCTGCTGCTCGATGACACACGCGCGGTACTCACCCTGGAGTCCGCGAAGACCAGATACGCGAAGCAACTGGCCGCTGTGAAGGCCGCGAAGGCCGATGTGAAGCGGGCCGAGGTCGGTGTGACTAACGCTGCGACCACAGTGAAGCTGGCGAAAGCCGAGAGCGAAGCGGATGTGAACGTGGCTACGGTCGAACAGGTCCGCGCAGAAGTTGGCGTGAAAGCCGCACAACTGACGGTGAGTGTCGAGGAGGATCTTTGGCGCTCCAAAGCGGTGGTGTCTGATGTAAAGCTTCGCCAGGCTCAGCAGTCGCTCGATCTGGCGAAGGCCGACCGAGACGCGGCCGACGCGAGACTCGCGAAGGCCAAGACAGTGGCCGAGGTGCGAGTGAAGCAAGCGGAACTCGCTCTTTCCACCGCTCGCGCGGACCTTGCGAGTCTGGTCGCGAAGGCGGAAGGAGCAGAACAGGAAGCTGACGGTGCGGCCGTCGAGGTTCGCAAGGCCCAGTTTGAACTCGATCAGACGCGCGTTGTCGCTCCAATTGATGGCGTGCTGATGGCTCTGAATGTTCGCAGTGGAACGGTCGTTGGTGGGAAGGATTCGCTTCCCGAAAGCAAGGGAGCGGTCGCGACTCTCTACGACCCGACGAAGCTCCAGGTGCGCGTCGAGGTGCCGGTCGCCAAGTTCGCTCTTGTGAAAAAGAACCAGCCCGCAGAAGTGGAAGTCGAGGACGTGCTGCCGGGGAAGAAGATTCGCGGAGTGGTTCTCTACGATACGCACTTGGCGAACGTCAGTCGCAATAGTGTTCCGGTGAAGGTCGAGTTGTCAGGCACTCCGCCGGTTGAACTTCGCCCGGAGATGATCGCGAGCGTCCGGTTCCTTGCTCCACCATCCGTTGGGCAACCCAAAACGGAAACAGCTCGACGTCTGATCGTTCCACGCAAGCTGTTGGTGACCGACAGCGATCAAGTGCGCGTATGGATTGTCGATCCGGTCTCGGGGCGCGCTGAACTTCGAGCCATCGAACTCGCGCCGGGCGAAAAAGAGCGCCAAACCGAGACAGCCGAAGTTGTCGGTGGGCTGAACCCGACTGACAAGCTCATTGCCACCGGCCGCGAGCAACTGAAACCCGGCACCCGCGTGAAGGTCGTTGGGGAGGAGCGCTAATGCCTCTGGTCGAGATCGAGAACCTGTCGAAAGTTTACCGCAAGGGTACACAGGAAGTGCCCGTGTTGCGTGACGTGAACCTCGCGGTCGAGGCAGGCGAGTTCGTCGTGCTCATGGGGCCATCTGGTTCCGGCAAGACGACGCTTCTGAACCTCATCGCGGGCATCGACCGGCCGACTTCCGGCGAAATTCGCGTCGGCGGGCAAGACCTGTCGCAACTGTCTCGGAACAAGCTCGCGGCCTGGCGCGCCAACCACGTCGGGTATATCTTTCAGCTTTACAACCTCATTCCGGTGCTCACTGCGTTCGAGAATGTCGAACTGCCGTTGCTCCTACTTCCTCTTTCCCGCGCGGAGCGCAGAAAGCGCGTGGAAGTCACTCTTGACGCGGTCGGGTTACTGGATCGTTACGACCACTACCCGCGGCAGCTCTCTGGGGGGCAAGAACAGCGCGTCGCCATCGCGCGGGCGATCGTTGCCGATCCGACCATCATTGTTGCCGACGAACCGACCGGCGATCTCGATGCAGAAACGGCCGACGCGACTCTCGCGCTCCTGAAGCGGCTCAACGACGAGATGGGCAAAACACTCGTGATGGTGACTCACGATCCACACGCGGCGGCAGCTGCGAAGCGATTGGTGCGTCTGGAAAAGGGCCAGTTGGTGGATGACGTGCTGCCGACTCGCGAACGCCTCGTGGTGAGGGCGTGACGATGTTCAAGTTCTTCCCCTACGTCCGCAAGAACATCCTCGGTCATCGCGTTCGTAGCGCAATGACTGTGCTTGGCACCGCGCTACTTCTGTTCCTGTTTCTGTTCGTCACTTCCGTGCAGAACGGGCTGAATCGCGTGCTGGATGCGCGCGACGACAAGCTGATCGTCTACCAGGCATACCGCTTGTGCCCAAGTTCGAGTCAACTCCCGCTCTTCTATCGCGACACCATTAAGAGCGTACCCGGAGTGAAAGAGGTGCTGCCGATCAAGGTCGTGGTCAGCAACTGCCGAGCGAGTCTCGATACGGTGGTGTTCCACGGAGTGGACCCGAAGTTGCTTCCCGAAGCGCGCCCGAACATGCAGTTCCTCTCCGGCGACTGGGCGGCTTTTCAAGCGCGTTCCGATGCAGCGCTTGTCGGTAAGCGGATCGCTGAACGGCGCGCTCTCAAGCCGGGGCAATCGTTCACCGTCGCGGGCGTAACCGTGACCGTCGCCGGCGTGTTCGCCTCGGACGGCATCGGTGAGGAGAACGTGATCTACAC
>JAKEEV010001123.1 GCA_022616395.1 Planctomycetia bacterium
GTAGACGGAGGTGACCGAGACGGCGATGTCCTGCTCGGCGGCCTGGTAGGCGGCGTGGACACTCGTGCGGACGCCGCAGACGACCACGCTGAGCAGATCGAGGCTCGACGCTCACCCAGCGGTTCGCCAGGATTGGTCACGCGACGAGCAACTGATCGCACAGCACGAAGCTGGCCGAGTGTCGCGGGCCGGCGTCGATGTGCTGGATTCCGCGAAGGTAGGTCATGTCGTTCTGAAGGGCCGTATCGCCCAGACCAGAGGCGAGGAACTCCATCACGCCCATTCGAGCCACGATCCAGTCCGGGAAGTGACCGAGCAGAATGTAGGTGAGGTCAGTTCCGCTGCCCTTCACGCGCGTGTTCGACACCTGCGCGGAACGCACGACGCGCGTGCCGTAGAGTTCCGCTGGCGGCCCGGATGCGGCCGAACGCATGTCTCGGAAGAGGAACGGACCCTTGCCGTCGCTGGCGCTGACGGCATCCGCGCGCCGATTCATGAGCGCTGCGAACATCGCCTTGCGCATGACCCATGCAGTCGGTGCTTCGACCACATCGGGAAGCTTGCTCTCCATCGTCGCGATGTCGTTCGGCTGGAACGTATCTCCGTTGGCGCCGGGAGTGCTCGCGGTGTGAGTCGCGAGTCCGCTGTACGTAATCAGTCCCTTGATTTGCGTGCCACCCGTCCCTTCGAGCATCGCGAGATCGGCCTTCAGAGCCGCGGCACGAGCCATATCGAGCCGAACAAGCCCCTCCGCGCTCGGACTGGCGAAGCGAAGTAGCTCGTTGTTGAGCTTCACGAGCACGCCGAGCTTCTTCGCCTGAAGATCGAGGTTGCCGGTTGTCGGTTGACTCTCGGTGACGGCACTCCCTTCGCCCACCCAGTACGCGGTGCTCGCGCCGGTGAGTTTGGGGAACTGCACTCGGCCGTTTGGCGGAAGCGCCACCTCTCTTGCACCTGCCGTGGCGAACACTTCGAGGCTGCGTTGCAGGTCGATGAGTTCTCCGAGCATCGGGAGCGGAACGAACGTGCCGCCCGCGGTCTCGGAAAGCGTGCCAAGAGCCTTTCGTCGAACATTGAGCTTTCGGCCAATCCAGTCGGCCTCGTCCGGGTCGAACTTCTCCGCGTGCGCGGTCATCTTCTGGTGAAGTTCCTCGCGCAGCCGCTGACCGTGCGGCTCGAAGACCGGCAAGTGAGCGCTGGCGATCGGCACCAGAAACGACTGCTGCCCGTGATGTGGAGAGAAGCCATAGCCCGCGTAGAGATCGCGCAGTTGTTGGTGCGTGTGAATCTCTTCCTTCGCCTGATCTGGACCAACGAAGCCCAGAGCGAACGCGGCCGCCTTCAGCACGCTGTAGCCGGCCGAGTCGTTGTACACTGGCCCCGCGGTCACCCACGGCACCCGCCGCTCGACGCGAGCCGCCTTCTCGACGGCATTCGCGGCCTGGTTTTCGATGAACGTCACGAGTTCGTCGCGTGACTGGAACTTGTCAGTCGGTACTGCAGTTGTGGACATGAAACACCTCGTAGTTAGGGGAAAGGGTTGGACAGTGAACAGAAGACAGAGGACAGAAGACAGAGACACAGAGAACGGAGGACAGGAAGCGGTTGTTCCGCGGAGCGCCCTCCCCCCACCCCCCTCCGTTTTGTCCTCTTCTCGTTTTTCTCATGATTTGTGGGGTTTTCTCACTTTGCGTTGCAAAGAGGTGGCCGTTATGGCCCCCAACTCCTTGAAAAGCTGGGTTTCCAGAAGGCCAGGGGTGGCCTTAATGGTGTGACTCAGCGCCGCTCTACGCCATTCGCCTCGATCAGACCGCTCAACACGTCGTCGCGATCATCGGGAACGAGCGCCAGCCAGTCGCGAAGGGTTACATCGCGGATAAGTCCCTTTTGAAGTGCCACGGTCAGCGCGCTGGGGTTTTCAGGGATCGGCACCGCCGAGTATTCGAGCAAGTCCCACTCCGCGACGTGCAGTGAAGTGGAACCATCGCCTCGCGGAATGCGACGCGCCTTTCTCGGAACGAACCCAATCGACCAACCGCGAAGGATGCCTTGCTCGTAGAGCCGGAAGAGGTCTTCGGCGAACGGCACGCCCTCGGCGAATCGCGTCTCGGCGACGATGCGCTTCGGTTGCACGTCGAGCCACTCGCAGATGCCAACCGGCGGAGTGCGAACCCGATCGTGAGCCCAGAGCACAATCGGGTTCATCATGAACTCGTCGAGGTTCTTCAAGCCGGTGGGCACGATCACATCGCCCGCCCGGTCAGGGTCGATTGTCGTGATGACGCTGCGAATCCGCATGCGTGCGGAATCGACATGCAGCGTGCGCGCGGCCGGATCGGCCCGGATGGATGGAGACATGGTAACTCCTTGGCGAACGGCCGGCGTGAGCCGGCTGGTGAGAGGATGGCGCTGAGATGACGACACCAGCCGGCTCACGCCGGCCGTTCGCCCTGTAATTCGGTTGGCAGAATCGGTTTGTCGAAGCGCGGGTCGGGGAAGGGATCAAGTCCGCGAGACTTCCGAATCTCGTTAAAGGTGCGAAGGCCAAGCCGGGCGTCGAGTTCATCGTCCTTTCGTCGCTGATCGAGATTTCGCGGAGAACAGTCGGGGAAGTAGACCGCGACATCGGGTCCGTATCGACGCGCCAGATCGCGCGTGAGTGCTTGCCCGATCAGATCGAGCTTCGGCTGAATGGTTCCTTCGCAGAACATCACGCGCGCTCCGAACCAGATGTCTGCTCCCAGGCCCATGTTCTCCACCACGCCCGTGATTGGTGGAGGAACGCGAAACACCGCGAGGATTTCGTCTCTCGTCATCTTCGACGAATTGAGAAAGTCCATCTCCGCGGGCGTGAGCGTCCACGGACTCGCCTTCAAACCTTGTTCGAGGATCAGCGGCCGGTGCCAGTTATCGCGACCGGCGAACTTCGCGGAAATCTTCTCTTCGAGTCGAGTCACGGTCTGGTCGGTGAGCATTTGCTCCGTCTGAATCACCACGCCCGGCCGCTGACCGGCGAGGAACGTCTGGTATCGCGACTTCAGCAACTCGGTGTTCGCATCCACCGTCAGCGCGTTGGCTTGAAGTGGCGACAGACCGTAATGCGGATCGAGCGGGTTGGGATACTTCAGGTGAATCACTTCATCTGGACCGAATGTCTCCGCGGGCATACCCGGAGCGGCCACCTGATACGCCTTCACGAAACTCTGAGCATCCGGCACGATCCGCACCCACGGAGTCGGGATGAGCCAGATTTCCCCCGGAGCCGCCAGTCGGGTATCACCGACCGATTGAGGAGCAACATACCAGAAGCAATTTCCAGTGAGTTCGAGATACACAACCGTGAGGTACCACAATTCCCACGGCGTGAGCCACGGATTCGGCCGGTCGAGTAACCGACAGAGCGCGTGCGTGTGCGGAAGGGCTGTTTGCTCGTGCTCGGCTTGCCCGGTGTTCATGTAAAGGAACGGCTTGTGCCGAGCGGCCTCCTGAGCGATGGCATTCACCGCGGCATAGACCCACGAGCGATAGTTGCGCAGTTGCTCCGCGGGGTCATCGTGCCACCAACCGGCCGCGGGATAAGGCGGCGCGAACACGCTGGCGATTCGCGGAGGAGGAGTCTTCGGCGGCGACCGCCGGAGAGCTTTCAGAATGCGAGAGAAGAACGGCATGGGACCTCCAGAACTTGGCGAAAACAGGCGGGTTTGTGAGCGTCGCGGCGTAAGCCCGACGGTGCGCGTCAAATACCGTCGGGCTTACGCCGCGACGCTCACAAACCATCGGCTGACGCTGGCCGCTCGCCCGGTGTGTCAGATTGGCCCTGCTTGGACGGAAGCAGTTGTTCCACGGGTATCGGATCAGCGACCTGGCGGTAACCCAAACAGTGAAGGATATGCAGCACCTCGCGCCACGTCGGGTAGCGTCGGCAGAACCGCTTCTGGTAGGCTGCTATCGCCAGGAGGAATTCTGTTTCTGCCGAGGTAATCTCGGCTCCATCGAAAAACGGCGAGTACGATGTATACTCCGACCACTTGGCCATTAGCGTTCCTCCCGAAGAGAGCGGAAGGAATGCGTTTCTCCCGGCTCTACCAATCGCCTTCCAAACAGACGGGACCGGACGGGGGATCGGGTACCCTGCGATCAACTCCCCCGTCCGGCGAACGGAGGTGGCTGCCTTCCGGTCAGTTGAGCGAAACTGACCGGAATTGAAATTTTGTACACTTAATATATATGCGTATACTATCTGTGAATGTCAACCTCTTCGCGCGATTTTTTTCGATTTCGTCGGTAACATGGGTTGGGAAAGATCAGAACCCTTGCCGGAGAAAACGATGAACCGCTGGCTTCTGGTTGGACTCGCGGGGCTTGTGGCGATGCTCGTCGGCGGAGTGAGCCTCGCGGACGAGCCTCCGAAGAAGCGCGCGAAACCGAAGTACGAATACCGCGACAAACACGACCCCAACGGCATCGGCAAGTTCTACATGGACCGCGAGATTGCGCGGGTGATGAGCTATCAGGGCGCGAGCTGGCTGGAACGCAAGGAGCGCGTCGAGGAAGAAGCCCCGGCGAAGCTCATCAAGGCTCTGGAGATCAAGGAAGGGATGGTCATCGCGGACGTGGGTGCGGGGAGCGGTTACCACTGCTTCCTGATGTCGCCGCTGGTTGGCAAGAAAGGAAAGATCATCGCCAGCGACATTCAACAGGAGATGCTCGACCTCATCATCAAGAAGGCCAAAGAGAAAAAGGTGACGAACATTGAGACGGTCAAAGGCACCGAGAAGGACCCGAAACTCCCTGTGGGGAAGGTTGACCTCATACTGATGGTGGACGTGTACCACGAGTTCGAGTTTCCCTTTGAGATGACGGAGAAGTTGGTGGAGGCTCTTGCGCCCGGCGGGAGGTTGGTGTTCGTGGAGTTTCGTCTGGAAGACGACAAGGTGCCGATTCTGCTGGTTCACAAGATGAGCGAGCGGCAGGTACTCAAGGAGATGATGCCCTTCCCGGAGATGGAACACACCAAGACAGTCGGCACACTCCCGTGGCAACACGTCATCATCTTCACCAAGAAGCAAGAGAAGAAGGAGCCGAAGAAGTAGAGTGGGGTGAGTGAGTCGGGAATCGGCGCTCACGGACCGCTTGCACACCTCGCTGGCAGCGGTTACCGTAGATTTACCCGCCGGTTACTCATCGCGTACCGTCCCGCCGAGGTTTCCATCATGAAAACCCGCGCCCTCTTCGCCCTGTTGTTTCTGTTCACCGCGGTCGCGCTGGCCCAGGAGAAGAAGGAGTCGCCGAAGACCGACGACCCGATCGCGGCCCAGTTGCTCAAGGACAAGGAAGCCCACATCGCTGCTCTGGAAAAAGCGAAAGGAGTCGTGCTCAAGGCGTTCGACAAGCAGTACGAACTCGTGAAGAACAACAAGGCACTGAAGATCGACGTGCAACTCGCTCAGTTAGAGAAAATCGAAGAGGAGAAAAAAGCCTTTCAAGAGAACGGAGTACCGCCCACGTTGCCAGCACTGAAGGTCGCGCTGAGCGAATACCGCACAGCGCTGAAAAAAGCCGAAGGCCAGTGCAAGCTGGCGTTCGAGAAAGCAGCGAAGGCGTATCGAAACAAGGACGATATCAAAGCGGCCAGCGCAACGCTCGACGAGATGAAAGAGTTCCTCGCGGCATCGGGGACGGCCGCCCTCCCGGTCGTCATCATGTGCGGGCACGCGAACAAGGTGCTCGGGCTAAGCGGCGGAAACACCGACGATGGCACCAGGGTCGTCACTGCGGACTACGTCAAGGGAGACCAGACTCAACTCTGGAAGGTGGTGCCGGCCGGCGATGGATGGATCTACATCGAGAACATCAAAAGCGGAATGGTCTTGACCGCTAACGGGAAGAACAACGGAACCGAGGTCATCATCTCGAAGAAGGACACGCCCGTGTCCGAGAACCAGTTGTGGAAGTTGACCCCGGTGCCGAACGTGAAGGACGCGATCAAGGTGGTCCCCAAGCCGAACGGCAAACCGCTCGGAGTCTTTGGCAAGTCCAGAAACTCCGGAGCACCCCTCGTCCTGTGGACCGACGAGAACGAATATCATCGGTATTTCGGGTTCCTCCCCCCCAAGTGAGAGACGCATGATTCACTCATTGCTGATCGCTTCACTCGCCGCGGGCGTCCATGCGGACCCACCCGCGGCGAATTCATTACCGCAAGTCGTCAAGGCCGAACCGGATGAGAAGCTCAATGCCAAGTTTCGCCAGACGGATGGCTGGGTCGGCGCGGACGGCGCGTTCTCGGTTCCGATTTCAGATACGCGAACGCTCTGGCTCTTCAGCGATACGTGGGTGGGCACTGTGCGTGATGGCAAGCGCAAGGACGTGAAACTGGTGAACAACTCCATCGGCGTTCAGGATGGGAAGGGAGCTGACATGAAGCTTACCTTTGCCATTCAGAAGGACGCGAACGGCAAGCACAAGGCGATCTTCATACCGCCCGACGGCAAGGGCTGGTTCTGGCTCTTCGGTGGCTACCACGAGAACAAGAAACTCCACATCTTCCTTCCGCGCCTGGAGAAGACCGATGCTGGCGGCGCGTTCGGCTTCAAAGCAATCGATATGTGGCTCGGTACGGTCTCGAACCCAGATCACGAGCCGACGAAGTGGAAGATCGACTACGCGAAAGTCCCCCACGCGAACTTCACCGACAAGCGGAAGTTCTCGTTCGGCACCGCGGTGCTTCGAGTGGGCGATCACGCTTACATCTACGGCCATCAAGAGACGCCCAGGAGGTTCTTTCCCGCGCGCAAGCTGATCGTGGCTCGCGTTGGGGCCGACAAACTGACGGACTTCGACGATTGGCGTTTCTACAGCCAGGGTGAATCGAAAACTGATGGCGAATGGAAGGCCGATGCGAAGGACGCGACCGGCCTCGCTGACGACCTGGGCGCTGAGTTCTCCGTGAGCTACTTACCGGGGTTGAAGAAGTACGCGCTGGTTTACACGGAGAATGGTCTCTCGGATCGCATCGTGGGGCGATTCGCATCGTCGCCAGAAGGCCCATGGTCCGACCCCGTGTTGCTTTACACCTGCCCGGAGATGAAGAA
>JAKEEV010000149.1 GCA_022616395.1 Planctomycetia bacterium
ACCAATGAAAGAGTTCCACCTGGTCGGATTGGGTAACGCGCTGGTCGATATCCTTCTCGAACTCACCGACGAGGAGTTCGCGCCGCTTGGCTTCGAGAAGGGCACGATGCGCCTCACCGAGCACGATGAGCAGCAGAAGTTGCTCCGCGCCTTTCGCGATCACGAACCGCGACTGGTCAGCGGTGGAAGCGTGGCGAACTCGGTTATCGCGTGCTCGCAGCTTGGAGGTAAGGCCGCGTTCATCGGCTGCGTCGGCGATGACCGCTACGGGTTGCACTATCAAGAAGAATTCACCGAACTGAACATCGACTTCGCCAACCCACCTCTCGTTGGCGAAACCACCGGCACCTGCGTGAGCATCATCACACCCGATGCCGAACGCACGATGCGAACCTGCCTCGCGGTGTCGAGCCACCTGGCCGCTCGACACGTTCCGGCAGAGAAGATCGCGGCCGCGGAGTGGCTGTTCGTCGAAGGCTATGTCTTCGCCAACCCCAACACAGGCCAACACGCGATTCGAGAAGCACTCCGGGCGGCGAAAGCACATGGCGTGAAAGTGGCTCTGACGTGTTCCGATGCGTTCGTGCCTCAAGTCTTCGACAACGTCTTCCACGAAGCTCTCAAGCAAAGCGACTTACTCTTCTGCAACGCGAGCGAAGCAATCGCAGTAGCGGGCGGAAGTTCCGCGGAGGAAGCGTTCGGCAAGCTCAAGGGCATCGTCCCCAACGCGGTGGTGACGGATGGACCCAACGGCGCGTTCCTGCGCTATCACGGAGCCGAACACCACATCTCCGCGTTCAAATGCAAGCCCGTGGACCTGACCGGAGCGGGCGACATGTTCGCCGGCGCGTTCTTCTATGGCATCACTCACGGCATCCCACCTGAGAAAGCCGCACACGCTGGGAACTTCCTGGCGATGAAAGTCATCACGCAAATCGGCGCCCGTCTGCATCACGGCGCGAAGGACTTTTGGGCGGAAACGATTGCAGAGAAGAAGTGACGGCCACAAGAAGCAGTAGAGGAATGGCCACAAAAAAGCACAACGGGCACAAAATGAAGAGAAAAGGAAAGATGATTTGAACTCAATCTTCTGCATTCGTCTTTGTCTTCCTTTGTGCTTTTTGTGCTTTTTTGTGACCATTCTGTTTTGAGGTTTTCGCTCTCATGGCTCGAACACGAACCTTCATCGCCGTTGCCATCAGCGAGGACATTCGCGCAAGCACAGTCGCGCTTCAAAAGGAGTTGGCGAAAACCGGCTCGACCGTGAAGTGGGTTGAAGCGGAGAACCTTCACGTCTCGCTCTTGTTCCTGGGCGAAGTCGATGATCGCGAGTTGCACGCGGTGTGTAAAGCGGTACGCGAAGTCGCGGCCGGCGAACCTCCCTTCGCGCTTCGTGTCTCAGGAGTGGGAGCGTTTCCAAACGCGCGACGACCGAAAGTCGTCTGGGCCGGAGTGACCGAAGGAGCGGAGGAACTTCAGCGGTTGTATCTGGCTCTTGAAGAGAAGCTGCTCGATCTGGGCTGCTACCGCAAGGAGGAGCGCGGGTATACTCCGCACCTCACTCTTGGCCGGGTAAAAGACGCCGAGGATGGCTTCGCGCTGGCGACGGAGTTGACCAAGCGGATGAACTGGACCGGCGGCCGAACGATGGTCGAGGAAGTGCTGATATTCAGCAGCGGATTGCAACGCGATGGCCCGGTGTACACGGTACTTGGTCGCGCAGCGCTCGGAGGAAAGTAGTAGGCATTCGCTGGGTGCCGTTGCTTTTAGAACGGCACCCAGCGAATGCCTACTACTCTGAAGCCGACTTGTCTTGCTCCCGCGTGCCTGGGAAAATGATCGCACGCGCCCGTAGCTCAACTGGATAGAGCATCCGCCTTCTAAGCGGAAGCGTGTGAGTTCAAGTCTCACCGGGCGTACTCTCGAAGACCCTCTCGCCGAAGCAGTTTCTGCTTACCCCGGTGTGTGCCGTGTGCGGCTTCCGAACGAGAGTTTTGTGGAATCGTTCCACAAAACGATTCAAGGAACCGCATCAATGCCACGCCCTCGCAACTTGACACCCACCTACACACTTCACAAGCAATCCGGCCGCGGTCGGCTCATCTGGACCGATACCGCAGGCGTTCGCCACGAGAAACTGCTCCCCGGCGACTACGGCAGTGAAGAGTCACTCGCGGCGAAAGCACGCCTGGAGTTGGAGATCGCGACAAGCCCGACGCGCAATGCCGTCGTTTCCAACGACATCACCGTAGCCGAACTAATGGCTGCGTACATGGCGTTTGCGGCGCGATACTACGTCGATGCCGATGGCAAGCCGACCAAAGAACTGGAGAACATGAAAGTCGCGACCAAGCCCGTTCGCGAACTCCACGCGGAGACACTGGCCGCGGAGTTCACTCCTTGCCGGGCAACGCGGGTGTTGGCCTGCGCTCGGCCTTGACTTCCGCGAGGTGGATACGGTCGGCCAGTTCGTTAAGGAACTTACGCACAGCCGTAATGTCGGCTTCGTCCACCGGGTCTTCGTCAGGCCCCTTCGGCAACTCTTCCATCATCAGCGTCGCGTCGATCTTCTCCGCGATCCACTCGCCCACAACCTCAGCGTCCGTTGGCGAGTTGGGTGCCAGCGCATCGAGACAGATGGTTCGGAGGGCCACATTGACCGCTTTCGCCATAGCCTGCGTCTGCGGATTGGTCGCGCCGTCCTTACCGAATGCCGTCAGAAAAGCCACCGCTGCAAGTGCCGCGGCGCGGTGGTGACTAAAGTTCAAGCCTTGCCAGAGGAAGAATTGAGAGAACTTCAGGGCCGCGACCGCAGGCGTGTAGTCGCTCCCGTTGCGGGTCAACTCGGCAGTCCACCACAAGCGCCCAAGGGAGTTCTTGTTGTCTGGGCCAAGGAACCGGTCGAGCGGAACGGGCGTTTCCTTCGCCTCTTGGAACCAACGCCACCGCACGTATTCAGGGAACTCGACGACGTTGAGATATTCCCAGACGCGCTTGTCGGATGCTTCACGACGCGTTAGGCGTAACGTCGCGTGAACGCGGGGGCCGAGCCAAGCGTCGGAATCCTGTGACTTGCACCGCCGCATCGCTTCCTCGATGACGGCCCGTAGTGGAGCCAAGTCGATGTCGCGACCCCACTCCAACTCCTCGACGTGTCCGGTTGCGTCTACTGTTTCCGGGTCGCCGCGCCGAAACTCCTCGGTGACGAGCACGCGACGACCGGACGGTGCTAGCCCCTTCAAGATAGTCATTTCGCGTCCCTCCGGCTCTGGATGTAAGCGCGCAACACCTTGTTGGCGTCGAGCAGGTGTTCGTCGATAACCGCCTCGGCGCGGGCGAAGAAGTCGCCGCTGTTGGGTGCAGTGCGAGCCTCGGCCGCGGTGGTGGCGCCGATCTTGGAGGTCGCGCTGTGTCTGGCCGAGACCGCCGAGAATCTGCTTGGCGACCCGCCGCGGTTCGACAGCAAAGTGTTTCTGAAGAAGCTCGCCCTGACCGAAACGAACGCGGAGCAAGTGACCTGGACGCCGGAGTTAATCCGCCGAGGTCTGTCCGTTGATGCCGGCTTCGCTCAGCAGCCGGCCGAGCAGTTCACCGAAGCGGTGCGAACTGACCTCGAAGAACGTGTCGAGGCGGGCGCGCGGAAGATTCTGCGTCTGGAACGCGAGGCCGCCGCGGTGGCGCGGTTTCTGGACGACAGGACAACTCGAAAGCAGGCCGCGAAACTATTGCCCGGCGACGGTCGAGACGAGCGGATCGCCAAGTACGAACGCCACTTGCACACGCTCCTGGCTTCCACTCTTCACGAACTGGAACGACTCAAAGCCCGACGCGAGGGTGAGGCAGTTCCCCCACCCGCCGTAGCGGACATGAACGTGACGGTAGACAGCGGACCAAGGTGACAACCGGACGGTGGGTTTGTTTTGGCAGACGCGCCGTTCGGGCGTGGGTGAGTGTCCCGACACAAAGTGAGAACGCTTACACTCGTGTAATGGCTCTCATTTCGTAATCGCTGCGGCTTCGCCTGGCGGGGCCGATTCAAAAGCGCCTGGTGGTCTCGCTCCCAAGTATGCGGCAGTGTTCCCAGTGAATGACTTTGATTGGCAAACTCGTCTTCCTCACTCGGGTTTGCTCGGCAGTCCTGTCTCGTTGAGCGGTTGACCGATGCTTCGGAGCAACTGAAACTGAGCTTGATTGTATTCAATCACACTGGCCAGGTACTGGCTCTGGGCCGCCGCGAGCGCCTGGACGGCCTGCTGGCCCTCGATCGCCCGGAGGTTCCCGCCGACGATCCCCTTGAAGTTCAGCGGCAGCGCCTCCGCTGCGGCGGCGAGTTGTCGGCGGGCGGCCTCCACCTGCTCCCGCCGGAACCGGACCTGGTGATACGCCCGCACGATCTCAGCCATGATGTTGTCGCGTGTTTGCTCGGCCGTCAGATTCGCCTGTGCGAGCACGCTCGACCGTTCGCGTTGAAGCGCCCGGTTGCCGAGACCGAGGTTGCGGAACTCCCAGGCGAGGACCGCGTCGAAGTCCGAGCGGCCACCGAAGCGCCCGAACTCCGACCCCGTTCCACCGCCGAACCCGCCCGCGCTGTATCCCACCGCGGCCGACGGAATCCAGGGCCGCCACTTCTCCAGACGCAGTCGCTCCAAGCTTGCGCGAACCAGCGACTGTTGCTGGGCCAGTTCGGGTCGGGTCGTCAGCCCCTGTTCGAGCAGAGCCATGAGCGGTGTCTCGGGGCTGACAAGTTCCACTGGAGCGGGCTGCGTCTCGACCGGCAAGAGAAGGATGGCTGGATCGAGCCGGAGTAATCGAACGAGTTCGGCGGATGCGACTCGCACACCCTCCTCCGCACGCCGGAGTTGGCGTTCCCTGTCCGCGACTTCTGCCTTCGCGCGGTAACCATCGGCTGGCAGTGTGGTGCCGGCTTTCACCCGGCTTTCGACCAGCCGGTCCAGTTCCTTCGCGTTGGTCAAAGCGTCGCGAGCGATGGCGACTTGTTGATGGGCGGCTACCAGGTCCAGGTACGCGATGCCAACTTGAAGCAGTGTGTCGTTGAAGGTGGCCACCGTTCCCGCGCGACTCGCGGCGACCTGTTGCCGCTCGGCAAGCCGGGTAAATACCGCGTCCGCGATGGGGAGCCCAAGGAACAGTCGCGGTGGCGGACCGGCTCCGCCGGGAAGTGGGAAGTTGCCGACTACCGGCCCGCCGCCAGCGAAAAGCGAACTTCGCTGCACGTCGAGGATCTGCCCCGCGGTGTCCTGGATACGACCGTGATGCACGTTGTACCCGGCTCCGAGGTTGATCGACGGGAACCAGAGGGCGTTCGCCCCGTCGAGCCGGGCCTCGGCCTGCCGGAGTCGCTCGTTCGCCAGCGCGATCTGGATGTTGTTTGCCCCGGCCAGGCGCAGGGCGGTCGGCAGGTCGATTGGGCTGAACTCCCCAGGCGGTGAGTGCGGGGTTGGCAACGTCGGAACCGCCGGCTTGTCCTTGTCGACAGGTGGTTCCTGGCTTGGCTCCTCGTATCGAACCGGCTTCAGGGTGCCAAGTGATCGGATCGGCGAGGTCGCGACGCGGGCCGGCAAGGTCTTCGCTGGCACACCGGGGTAAATCGGTTGCTCCGCGACGGCTGGAGGAAGCGGGTGTGGATCGATTTCTCTATCCCAGGTGGCGCAGCCTGCTGGT
>JAKEEV010001124.1 GCA_022616395.1 Planctomycetia bacterium
CGGTCGCGGCTCTGATCAAAGCGCGAAGCAAGAACACTCCCTGACGGTCGCGGCTCTGATTGCGGGCTGGGTTCGCCTGACTCGTTCATCAACCATCCAGCGTGATCGGGAAGCCGAAGAGGTAGATCATCGGCGGTTCCGGGACCGGTGGCGGTGGAGGCGGAGAAGCCGGCGAGCCGTCCGCGTTCACGCTTCGTACCGGAGGAGCACTTCGACCGGTGTACCGACCGAGTACCGTCAGTTCGCCCGCGTCCAACCACACCACGCAGCAACGGTGGCAAGTGTCGATCACTGCATTTCCGCCAGCGTGATACGGATGCGTGTCCATCGGCTTGCGGCAACTGGGACACGCGATGCACCGCTTCAACTCTTCGGGTGAAAATGGCACCGGAACAGGCGCGGAAGTGTTCCGGGCGCGCTTCAGTTGCACAATCTGATTGAAGGTGGAATTCTTCGCGAGGAATCCGCGGCAACTCTGGCAGTAACCAATCTTGTGCCCGTCGATGGCCGCGTGTGTGAGTGGCTCAGTGCAGATGGGGCATGCGAGCTTCATCTCGCCGCCGACAACGGCAACTCCGTCGGCCAGCTCTTCCGGGAAGTGGAATGTCTCGCAGTAAGGGCAACGGAAGTAGGGGCGGTTACCAACTGGCTTCAGTCCAGCACCACAATTCGCGCAGTTCATGGGGCGACCCACTCGCGTGACTCGATGAATCGCGCAACTTTAGGATGAACAAGCGAAGGTGTCAAAAGCGAGCAGATGGCGAAGCGGCAAACGCGAAAAGTGTCGCACAACAAGCCGATGTTTGAGTGTTGCGGAAGGAGGTGCCGCGAGCCGAGACGGGCTTTAATCGGAGCCGGAAGCGTCAGCGACGGTCTTGCGTGTTCCGTCGCTGACGCTTCCGGCCCCGATTCTCTTACAAGAACACGCCCGGTCGTCAGCGACGGTCTTGCGTGTTCCGTCGCTGACGCTTCCGGCTCCGATTTGTGCCGCGAGTTGCATTTC
>JAKEEV010001125.1 GCA_022616395.1 Planctomycetia bacterium
CCCCAGGCGATGGACTTGCCGTCCTTCGACCATGCGACACTCCAGATACCGCTCCCGGCACCGACAAACCGGTTCACCACGGACCCCTTGTCGGTCTCCCAGACGAAGGTTTCGTGATGGTTGCCGCCGCTGGTGACAATCTGCTTGCCATCGGCCGACATGTCGAGCGCGAACACAACGTTACTGTGGAGGGTAAACGGCACGCGGACGGCCCCAGTATTGCCGTTGACGATCCCGGCCCAGCCGCCATTACCGACGCCCGAGGCGACCAGTTCGACATCCCCCGGCATGAACTGGAGTTGATAGAAATCGACCGGCACCCCGCCGTGCTTGATCGGAGGAAGCGTGCGGAGGAGCTTCCCCTCCACGGTTCCGATCATGATTTCACCCGTTGACGTTCCGACCGCCAGCAACAGGCCATCGTTACTCCAGGCAAGCGTGGTGGGGAAAGCTCCAATGACCTGGAACGTGCGGTTCGCGGCCGGATTCGAGAAATTCCAGATATGCACTTTCCGGTCGCCCCCCAGCGTGGCGAGAATGTTCGCCTTCGGGTTCGGGTTGTATCGGACTTCCAAGATGCCCTTCTGGTGCGCCTGCACCTTGCCATTGGGAAGCTCGCGGCCAGCGGAGACGTCGAGCAGTTGAATCACTCCGTTATCGCAACCGACCGCGATCCGGTTGCCATCATTCGAAAAGTGCAGGCTCGTCACGGAGGAATTGCCAGCGTTGATGCGTTGAATCTGAATGCCACTTTCTGGCGAGATGACGTAGATGGGAACCCGGTTTGGTTGGACCGTTCCAACCGGATGCCCGGCGACTGCAAGTCGCTTGCCGGAGCGCGAGATGGCTGCGGCTTGAAGCGAACCCTCTTTACCCGGTCCCGCAGGGAAGCGAACCGTCTTGATCGTCTCGTTGGTAGCCGGATCCCAGAACCTCACGGCCTTGTCTTGCCCAACGGTGATGATCCGATCGCCCTTGGGAGTGAAGAACACCTTGCCGATAATCGCCGTGTGCCCGCCGGCATCGAGTGTCAAGAGCGGACGCAAGTTCGCGGGCGGCAACTTGGGTGGAACGGGGAGTTGGCCGTCTGGTTTGAACCCCTTGGCGCGTTCAAATGGGTCTTCGTCTGGAGCCAGGGGCGGAATCGCCGGGGCTTTCGTCACGAGTTTGCCGGAGGGAATCGCCGAGCCGCTGATGCGGACCTTCGGAGGAGGGGGAATCTTGAGGAACTCTTCGGGACCCTTCTGCTTGGGCTTCGGGATTGGGAGTTTGGGGTCAATCTTCGGATTGATTTTCGGATTGATTTTCGGGTCGATCTTGGGATCGATTTTGGGGTCAATCCTGGGATCAGTTTTCTCTTTGGGATTCGTCGCGGGTGGGTCGGTCTTGGCTACCGGCTTGTCTTCGCGTGTGACAGCGAAGATCACCGCGCCGATCCCTCCGAGCACCAGCACACTGGCCACAACAGCCGCGATGACGAGCTTGTTGCTGCCGCTTTCGGTCTGAGCGCCTTTCTTTTTCTTCCTGGGCGTTTCTTCCTCATCGTCCTCATCTTCGTGTCGGCGCTTCGTGGGCTTGCCGTTTTTGGTGGGCTTGCCGTTGGTCGAAGTTCTCTCTTTGGTTCCCTTTTCCGGGGGCTTCTTTGTCTTGGCGGATTTCGCGGGAGCGTCCGTTTCGCCGCTGGTGGTGAACGAGTGCCCGCACTTGGGGCAATCGACCTCGTGTTCGCCTTCGTCATCTATGCTCAGGCGCAGGACGGCATCACACTTCGGGCAGCGAGTCTTGAGGGTGTGCATGGGGGCACCCGGTAAAGTGAGCGCGAATCCGGTAGAACCGAGAAGGGAACCGGTTGCCCGTTTGGGCGAACGAATTGAACGAACGGGCGCTATCAAATGCTGACCGGTCGAGGTGCGGTCGTCAAGTGAATAAGAGTGACAGCCGGGGGCTTTCAGGTTTTGTGTCTGTACCCCGAAGGGGTTGTATTCCAAAGCCCAGGGTCGCGAATGTAATGAGCGCACCCTGGGTTACCCATCGCGCGCCGGGATGTTGTTCGTTCCCAGGGTGCGCTCACGTTGCTCGCGACCCTGGGCTTTGGTCTGCAACCCCTTCGGGTTCCAGACAGAAAGAAGACAAATGCCGAAGGCGGGTTACACATCCTTCGGCACGGCCCAGTGGTTGGCGCGGTACTTTCGGCGCAGCATTGCGTGGGCATCCGGGCTGTTGGTGATTGCCTCTTTCACCGGATCGAACTCGACCGTCTTGCGGAGCCGCGTGCAGATGTTCGCCAGGTGGCAGATACCGGCCGAGATGTGGCCCACTTCTGCCGGCGCCGCGAGCTTCTCGCCCTTCAAGATCGCGTCGATGAAGTTCTGGTGGTGAACCGGTAGCGTGACACCGCCCTTCATCTGCTCGATGAGCTTGTTCCGCTCGCCGTAGAGTTTCCAGCCGACGCTGTGGCCGATGATGAGCATACCCTTCGTGCCGTAGAAGGCGCAGCCGTTCTCGTAGTCTTCTTGCACGTAAGGCGACCAGATTCGCTGCTCGAAGATGAACTGCCGCGGCTTCTTCCCGCTATTGCCCGCATCGTATTCGCACACGACATACTGCGTGTCGGGCCATTCCTGATCGTCGTCGAAGAAGTATTTTCCTCCGAGCGCTGTCACGCGATTGGGGAGCGTCTCCAACTTCAGCCCCCACACACCGATATCGACATCGTGAACGCCGTCGTTGCCGATGTCGCCCGCTCCGTAGTCCATGAAGAACCGCCAGGAACCATGCACGCGGTTGCTGTAGAACGGCGCTTCGGGCGCTGGGCCTTGCCATAAGGCGTAGTCGAGGTGTGCCGGCGGCTGGCTCGCTTTCACCTTGCCGAGAGTGCCCCGGCGCTGGCTGTTCCACGCCTTCGCGACGAGGATTTCGCCTATCGCGCCATCGTGAATGCGCTTCATCGCTTCGGCGCAAGTCTTCGTGCTTCTCGATTGCGTGCCGACCTGAATGTGGACCGTGTTGCGCTTCGCGGACTCGACCAGGAGCCGCCCTTCGCGGACGTTGTGCGAACACGGCTTCTCGACGTACACATGCTTGCCCGCGTCCGCCGCGAGAATCGCGCCGGGCGAGTGCCAGTGGTCAGGTGTCGCCATCCAGACCGCGTTCACGGCTTTGTCCGCGAATATCTTTCGCATGTCCTTTTCGGTCTTCACCGCGGTGTGTCCCGCGTCGCTGGCGATTTTGGCCGCGTCGCGCAGTCGGTTCTCATCCGCGTCGCAGACGTAGGCGATGGTGAGTTGCTTGTGCTTGGCAAGCAGACCGAGGTGGTTCTTGCCCATTCCTCCGCAGCCGACAAGCGCGACGGTGAGCTTGTCTGGTTGCGCGACCGCAGGCGCTCCGAGCGTGAGCGCGGCAGCACTGGCAGCGGACGACTTGAGAAACGTTCGGCGGGTGGTCATGGCAGAACTCCGAAGAGGGAAGAGGGTCTGAGTGAACGCGGATGACGCGGATTCCAGCGCGGAGAAACGCGGATTAAAGGCAGTGATAGAGATTGAAAGCAGGGTTATTCGCTCTCTGTTGACGGGTCGGCTACGGACGAGAGGCGCGCCGTTTCGTACACCTTGCGGCGGAACTGCGGTTTCGGACCGAAGTTCAGAACCAATCCGACGTCGATGTTTGTGGCTTTCAAGTAGTTGATGAGCTGCGCTTCGTGGGCGGGAGCGATGGCCTCGGCCGCCTTCAGTTCGACGACGACGCAGTCATCAACGAGGAAGTCGGCGATGTACTCCCCAACGCAAATCCCGTCATAGAACACGTCGATCTTCTGAAGCGGCTTGATGTTCAGCCCGTGCTTGGGCAGTTCAATCGCCATCGCGCCTTGGTACACCTTCTCCAGAAACCCCCAGCCCAAGACGTTGTACACTTTGTAGAAGGCCGCGATGATCCGTTCGGTGACGTTCTCGTGCTTCATGGGCGTCTCCGATTGATTACTATCCTGTCTCTGCGTCCATCCGCGCTGGAATCCGCGTCGTCCGCGTTCACTCTGGGCTTATTTCCCTAGTTTCTCCAACACATTGCGAGTGATGCGGACGATGTTGGCGTCAGTTCCTCGCAGGCCGAAACTCCAGTCGGTGCTGCCAACGGTGACGACCGTTCCTCCGCGAGTGTACATTCCGATGACCGCGTGGCCGACTCTTCCTTTCTGCCAACGCTCGTACCATTCGCAATCATCCGGGTGCCAGCGAGCTGGGGCCGTTGCCAACACTTCGAAGTTCTTGGGAGTGCCGTCAGTGTGAGTGGGGAAGGGAAGACCGTCCTTCCAGACGAGTTCGCAGCCGTCACACTCGTAGCCGACCGTCTTGTAGTCGGGGAGTTTCGCTCCGAAGCTGTCTCCGCGTGTAAGATTCGTCCCGGCGAACAGCCAGTGATCCGGACGGTGCAGCGTGTAAGCGCCACTTCCGTCCATGAACTGACCGTGACTGCGGTGATAGCCTCCCCAGAGGAAGCCGACGCCGGTGAGTGTGTTCTCAGGTCGGTTGACGAGGTAGTGACTCCAGAGCGAAGTGAGCGTTTTGTAATCGCCGGTCTTGTAGATGGGGTCGTCGCCGAAATTCTGCTTCCAGCACGCCAGCGCGCGGCCCTTGTCTTCGCTTCGCACTTGCCAGCAGCAGGTATTCCCGCTGAAGAAGGCGACATTCCCGCCGTTCTCGATGAACTTTTCGAGATTGTCACGCATCGGCGCCGACCAGTATTCATCGTGACCGACGGAGAGCACGAGCTTGTAGTTTTTGAGTAACTCGGGGCGGAACTCCAGGTCAGAGTTCACGCAGTAATCGAGCGCGTAGCCATTCTTTTCAGCCCACTTCACGAACGGCTCTTCCCACCGGGCGAACTGCGAACTCATCGGCCGGTCGAATGACACTCGTCGGCCCTGAACCTTGTGCCGGCCGTTGTACGCATACAGACTGTACCCGCCCCAGTTGGTGTAAGCGTTATAAGTGTTGGTCGCGAGTTGGATGAGAATCTTCGAGTTCTTGCCTGGCTCCTTCGGTTGCACAACGAAGAAGGCGGAGGCTCGGGAAACCTGCTTGTCTGGGCCCAGAGCGGTGAGCAAAACGTGATAGTACCCGGACGGCCAGTCCGCTCCGATCTTGAACGATGTGGCGACCGGCCACTTGCACCCGTGCGAGGACGCGTCTTTCGGGATCGGGTGGGGCTTCGCGTTCACGTCCATGTCGCCAACGAAATCCTGATTCACGCCGCCCAGGCGAGTAACTTGGTAGTTGAAGGTGCCTCCCGTACAGGACACATGCAACTTCACCTCGTCGCCCAGTTCGTAGCTCAACTGATCGGTGTAACCTTCAATTGCAGGGCGCTTTGGTTCCTGTGCGAGAGCCTCAAAGGGCATCGTTCCGGTCAGCGCGACGACGGCTCCGGCTTTCAGTGCGTCGCGGCGGGTGATGGATGTGTTCATGGAACAAGAGTGGTTATGATGCGTGGGAATTGACCGCAGTGTAACGCGAAACTTCGCTGTTGGAAAAGCGATTCTCTTTGTTGGTCAGGAAAGCCAATGGCCCGTAATCCCGAACTGATTCGCGCGATATTCCGCCAGACGCGCGACGACAACGTGCGGTTGGTCTACGCGGACTGGCTCGACGAGAACGACCCGAAGCACGCCGAGTTGATCCGCGTGCAATGCGAACTGGCGAAGAAAACGTGTACCGGCAATCGCCGGAAGCAACTTCAGGCGCGAGAGAAGGAACTGCTCGCGGAGCCGCAGTTCCACATCCCCGGGCATCGCCCGTTCGAGTACCAGCGAGGGTTTGTCGCGGAAGATTGCTCAGTCTGGTTCGAGGGCAGCCACGTCACGTTCCGAAGCCGCAATCCTGAGTTCGCGGACGAAATCCCCTTCTCGCTGTACTTGCGCGCAACCGATGTGCCGGTTCTCGACCGCGTTCTCAACCTCAAATTGGACTTGGCCGCGATTCCGGCACGCGCCAAGATGAACACCCCAGTGAGCATCGAGACGCTGCGTCGCGTCACCGTACTCGATTGCAGTCGCAGTTACTGCGCCGCGGAACCGGCTGCACTCGCGGCGCTCCAGAAGTGCAAGCACTTCGAGTGCGCGACCGGGATTTCCTTCTGGCTCGCACGGGAGATACCGCTCGACGCGATCGTGGACCTCGCCCTGTCGGACGCGCTGCCGTACCTGGATCACATTTACCTTGATGGCGAAGAGTGGTTCACCGCCGATGGCGACGAAGTGGGCGACGACGAACTGGCCGCCTTCGTGACGCGAATCGGCGCTTCCGAGAAGGCAGCACAGTTGACGTACCTTCAACTGAACTGGCAGATCGGGCCGAAGACGGTGCAGGCGTTCTTGGACGCCCCGCATCTGAAGCCAACGGACCAGTTGTGCCTGCCGCTCAACAAAGGGTTGAAGCCGACCGCGAAAACCGCGCTGAAGAAGAAGTTTGGAAAGGCGCTCGTTCTCTGAGAGAGGTCAGAGAAGACAGAAGAGTTTCTGCATTTCAGTCCTCAGTCCGTCTTCTCCAATTGTGCGCGATATTTGACAAATGTCCAGTAATAGCGCAAACTATTAGTGAACGGATGAATAAAGTGACTCGGAAGGACACCGGAAGGACAGAAGTGCGAGAAAGTGCCTGGATTTTCAGGAGTTTGGAGAATAAAGGCCACCTCTGGCCTTCTTCAAACACCTGAAATCACTGCAAGAACGCTTCATAAAGGCCACCTCTTTGCAACGCAAAGTGACGGAATACTGAAAATCACTGCAAAAAACCCAAAGACAAAATCGAGGGGGTGGCAGGGGGGGTCGAAAACACCCTGCCACACCCAACAGCAAACTTGGCCACGACGGGCTGGCCTCTCACTTCACCGTCAGCAGTTTGTCTTCCTTCGGGAACGTCTCCAGCACCAGTCCCTTCCAGTGAAGTTCCTGCGGCACGGTGTTCGAGTGCAGTTGAAGGCCAATCGGCCCTTCCTTGATGCGGTCCGGCAGCGGGTCACGCCAGTCCACAACCGCGGCGCCGTTGATCGCCACGCGGATGCGGTTCCCCTGTGCCAGAATCTCGATGTCGTTCCAGTCGTGCTGCTTGCCGACCTTCTTCGCCGGTCCGCCGTCCACGCCCAGCCCGTTGCGGCCGAACAGATCGTACAGGCCGTAACCGGACGGGAACATCACGAGGTGGCCCTTGTACGTGTACTCGGAGCGCTCCTTCTTCGGATCCTTCACTTTGCCGTCCGCCTTCGGATAGACCTCACCCCAGAAGCAGACGCCGGAGTGCATCTCCGATGTCACCAGCTTCGACGCGAACGTGAGCCGGAAGTCGGTGTACTTCTTCTTCGTGAGCAGGTAAGTGCTGTACTTCAGCGGTTCGGTGTTCTTGGCGACGATCACGCCTTCCTTCACGGACCACAGATCGGTGTAGCCTTCCCAGCCATCGAGGGTCTTGCCGTCGAAGAGCTTGATCGTTTCGTTCTTGCCCTCGCGGGGCTTGACGATTGGTGCTTCCTTCTTCGGCGGGCCTTTCTTGTCCTGACCGACTACAGCGACGGGAACGAGCGCGAACAGTACCGCGACGAGAGTGCGCATTGGCAGGTTTCCTTCTGGGCGAAGGGAGAGAACTCGCCCGCGATGATACCATACCCACGAGGAGGGTGAAGTGGGCGCAACGAAAACAATTCTGTTCGTCTACGGCACTCTGAAGCGCGGCGAGCGGAATCATCATCTCATCGCGGACCAGGAGTTCATCGGCGAAGTCGTGACTACGGCGCGGTATCGCGTGTTCGACCTCGGCCCGTATCCGGGATTAGTTCACGATGAAGTGAACGGCCTCGCGGTTCACGGCGAACTGTTCGCGGTGAGCGAGCGCTGCCTCGCGGCGTTGGACCGCTTCGAGGGCGTGCCGGAGTTGTTTGTGCGCGCGTTGATCGAAGTGGAAGGGCACGAAGAAGTGTGGGCATACTTCTGGAACCGCCCGGCGCCCGAAGGCGCGAAGAGCGGGGAGAGATGGCCGCGACCGG
>JAKEEV010001126.1 GCA_022616395.1 Planctomycetia bacterium
GCCGGCCGGATTGCGAGTGGGCCGGAGTATCACGAGTAGCAACAAGTACGTTACCGGACCGACTCGGTCAAATCGACTCAGGCAGGAGTGGACCCGCGCTGTGGGTGAGCGGAAAAACTTCGCCCGGAACACAACGCGATCTCAATTCCGGAAGGACAGGCCAGTCAAGCACTTCAGGAGACTGTTGGGTGGTCTTTGATGCCCACGGAATTGGTGGAGGCGCAGTTGTACAGCACAGCGCGAAGAACAATTCCGCGAAAATCCCCAAGCGCGGCCACGCGGAGACGACACGACCGTGTGAATCGCTTGTTTGGAGGAGAGAACAAGGCCGGGCGTCTCCGCAAAGACGCCCAGCAGGAAGGAACTCATCCGGATTTCGGAGCAAGGCGGCTCATCCACCCGAACGCGGGCCACGCGGTTACTCCTGGAACATCTCCGTGAAGTTGTACTCCTGCCCCTCTTGATCCGGGCCGAGCAAGATGTTGAAGAACTGATCGTTGGCGGCCGCGCCGAAGTTGACTGCATCCGCGCCGGGGATGAAGCCGAGATAGTCCTGACCGTCCGCCAGTGGGAGTTCATTTCCGTTCGGGTCAGTGTAAGACGCGGGTTGCTCCTGCGTGAGGTTGTAGGTGCCCGGTTGCAATCCCTCGAAGATGTAGAACCCGTTGGCGTCGGTGGTTGTCGTCATCTCCACCATCTCGCCCTGAGCGGTTACCCCGGACAGGTGGATGACAACCCCGCCTAACCGCGGCTCATCTGCGTCTCGCGCACCGTCCCCGTTGGAGTCCACCCACACGAAGCCCGAAATGCTGCCCTCGCCCTCCACGACAATCGCGCCTCCGCGCAGTGTGTCGAGTTCGTAGATGTTCCCCAACCCCTGCGTGTCGAACTCCGACTTGCTCAGATCGCCCGTGGTCGCCCGGTACGGCGAACCGGCTTCAGACTTCGTGTACTCGTCGTTCCAGGCGTAGTTGCCCGGATCCTGGAGCCCCTTGTTGGCTTCAAACTCCAGGTACGGGAGGTTCTGTAAATCGGTCGCGGTCAACCCAACTGCCTGGTACTTCAGCGCGAACTCCACGACCGTCGGATCGGTCGGGCTGACCCGCACCCAGAGAACTTGCTGACCGTTGGAGAGCCGGCCATCGGAAGCGAGCACCCGCTCGTAACCGTTGCCATCGACCTCCGCTTGGCGATCCTGCTTCGTCACCGACAACCCGGTCCCGCCGACATCGCCGTTGGTGTCGCGATAGATGAACGTTCCCTCGCGGCCGAATTGGGTGCCATTCTTCAACTCGGGTTGATCGGCCACGACGAGCAGCCCACCGCCGCCATCGGCTTCGAGGGCGAGCCGGAAGCCGTACCGATACACCAGCCCCTCGTCGGTGGACTTCCCATCGGAGGTTTCCTTGGTCAGTCCGGCCAGTTTGATCGAGACATACAGATACGTGTCGTCGAACCCGGCCCGACCTTCAACAATATCGAGATTCGAGAAGTATTCGGAAGCAGCGAATTGCCACGTGCCATCAGCAGCCTGCACGACCTCGTAGGTCTGCGAGGTCGGCCGTTCGTACATGTCGGTCTGATACGAATCAGCCCCAGAGTCAACGGTCCAGTATTGCTTGCCATCTGCTCCCATGAACTCGTTGTCGGTGGTGATTGCATCGGCGAAGGTGACGGTGTAAGTCGGATCGAGTGCGGCGGGTTGCCAGCGGGTTTCCAAAGCTTCGACCTGCGGGCGTGTGCGGAATCGTTCGTTGTGGGAACCCATTGTTGGTCCCTCCTTTTGAAATGCCACCAGGTAGGCGATCATCCCGGCCAGATCGCGAGTGGGCCGGAAGAGAGCGAGTCGGGAAAGGGTAGAACAACGGAGTGGCTCTCACAAATCCGCTCAGACGGGACCCGTGTCGCGCACCGGGCGCGTCGCGGTCATCCGCCCGGCGCACAATTCGATCTCAATTGTAGAAGTGGAGAGTTGGGACGTACTTCGGTCGGGCAGGTTGCCCGGCTCTCGCCACCGCCGAATTCGCGACAGCAAAGCGATGCGACTCGGGCGCGAGGAAACAGCCCCGAAAATACTTTGACCAGTTGCGCCTGCTTCGGAATTGAACCGATAAACGAACCGGAAGCGCTGGTCGTGGAAGTGAACAACGCGGAGGTTCTTCGCTCGAAGCCCCGCGTCACGCGATCCAGTTCTCACACTCGCGCCAAACTCACTGTCGGGACACCGAAGCCCGGCGGAACGGTCACACTCACTCGAAGAACAGTTCCGTGAAGTTGTAATTCACACCTTGCACGTTCTCACCCACGACGATGCCAGCGAAAGTGTCGTTGGTCGAATCATCGCCACCCAGAGAGCCGACCCAGTCAGCCCCATCAGCCAGATCCTGGCCGTACGCGCTTGTGGGTTGATCTTCCACGAGGGTGTACGTCCCAGCCACCAAACCGGTGAACTCGTAGAAGCCGTCCGCGTCAGTCTGAGTGGTCGCAATCTCGACAAACTCGTTGTCGCCGTTGAGCATCAAGAGGCGAACGGTCACGCCTTCCACCGGCAGCGATGGCTCGCCCTCCTCAACGTCAACAGTCCCGTTCTGGTTGGGGTCAACGAACACTCGCCCCGTCAGACTGGAGGTGCCCACCGGCGGAGGCGGCGGAGGCGGAGGAGGCGGAGGAGGTTCGGGCAGGTCGCGCACGCCCCAGGCTTCGGCCGCGCCGTTGGCCCGAGCGCCAAACGTGGCGCCCATCCGCGAGTACAGATAGACGAAGGTGTCGTCCGTTGCGCCGGAGAAGTTTGAATCGGGAACGAGCAACCGCATGTCGCCCCAGCCCAGCCCGCGATTGATGTTACCGCTGAGGATGATCGTATGGTTGGCGCCAGCATCCAGGTTGAACACCGGGCTTCCACCTGGAAGGACGCCCTGGCCTGGCCGGTAGTTGCTCAGGTTTGACACACCCGCCGTGAAGATTCGGATCTGGTCCACCGACAACAGCGACGAGTTGATCGGCTCGTTGATATTGAGAACGAACTCGCGGTAAAGCACTCCGTTCACATCGACCGTCGGGACCTGACCGAGGGTGAGCGCTGGGTGGATGTTCGGGCCGGGAACTTCGTCGAACTGCGGGCTTGCGGTGGTGTTGTAGCCCTGTTCGATCCCGGGGGAGTCGATGCGCACGAACCGGGTGAAGTCCCCGATCGGGTTGGCATCAATCTGCTGGGCAATGAAGCCACCGGTCACCGCCGACGAGCCGGCGGTGGTGAGATTGAATACGGCGGGGACATCGCGCTGATCGAGTTGTTCGACGGTCAGTCGCGCGGAGGGTTTTACGGACATGGGCGATCTCCGTGGGTGGGGTGGGCAAGCCGACTCACGGGGGGGAGCGAGCGACGGCAAACATTTCCGGTTGTGGACCGCGAAGGCGGTGGTCGGGTAACCGGAGGCTGGTACTTACCTCTTAGAGTGCAGAGCATCGCGAGCAAATCGCGTGACACCGGAACTGACACTCTCAACTCCCCACACACGCAGGCTCACGAGTGCGCCAACACCACGGGAAATGCAGTAGATGTGCAGGATGCGCGGCGATTCCGAGCCGCGCCACTGGCCGCGCGCGAAATCGCCGCGCATCGACTGGGGCTGAGTCGTGCGGTCCGGCGCGAGAAAAGAAAAACGAAAAAAATTTCCCGCGCGGCACGAGCGCGCAGAATCTGTTGCGACAAAAATGTTGCTCACTGCGGTTAGCAGGAGTAAACACTCTGTCGCGCTCCAAGCAAGCTTGGCGCTGTCTGTGTCTGTGAAAAACGCGGGTGGTTTCTCCGTGATGCGATCCTGAGCTGCGCGCAGTCCGCCGAGTGTGTCGAGTCGGAGCGTCTGCGGGTCACGGGAGTGACAACCGGGTGTCATCGGCGCTTCGGGCCGGGACTGGTCGGTTGCAGGTTGGGAAGCATCTGCCGTCGGGCCGTGCGAGCGGCTGGCGAGCGGCCAGAGAAACGCGATCATCGAAGCAGTACCTTATCGGACTCAGCTCGTCAAATCTGATTCCGCGCGAACCAGGCTACTCCGCGAACCCCGACCGCTCTTCGACGACAACAGAGTCCCGAATCGGACCCGCGATCCCCACGCTCGCAGGCACTTCCGGGGCGTTCTCGCAGTCAGCGCGCGGACTTGCTGCTCTGGTCACACCTGATTTGTGTGCTTCCGCGCGAGGAAAGAATTCACGTGGGATGTTGGGTCAGACGCGGCAGGAAACTGCCGCTTTGGAGCAACTGGAAGACGCGCCGGGAACGCAAGAAGCCCGGCACTGCCGGGCTTCTTGGTGTTGTGGTGGTTGGCGAGATCGGGCTAAACGATCACTTCGGTGAAGTTGTAATCCACCCCGTGCTGATCCTCTCCGACGACGATCCCGGAAAACGTGTCGTTCACGGTATCGTCGCCACCCAGAGAGCCGAGGTAATCCACGCCGTCATCCAGGGCCTGCA
>JAKEEV010000150.1 GCA_022616395.1 Planctomycetia bacterium
GTCAGGGAGCGATCTTGGTTCAGCGCTCCCGTTCGGCAAGTCAGGGAGCGATCTTGGTTCAGCGCTCCCTGACGGTCGCGGCTCCGAAAGTCAGAAAGTCAGGGAAGCGGACCACACTCAAAACGCGGACCGAGTAGCGCCGACTTGATTTGGACGCGCTCCGTGAGATAGAATTCTGTTTGAATCGCTGTAGTATTCCCGGTCGGTTGCGCGGGGAATGTACAGCGGAAGGTGTAGCCCATGAATGGTTGTCTCCCTCTCCCGAATGCCACTCCGGTGATGCAGAAAAGCGTCCACCGTGAGTGCATTGAGGAAGAGAACAAGCACAAGTGGATCGAGAGCGAGAAGGCCGGGTACGATCTCGGTGAGGCGTCCGTGCGGAGGTGGGTCCACGAACACTGGACTGGTTACCTGCGGGCACGATGGGTGGAACACCTTCAAGGGAAATGTTTCTGGATCGAACTCGATCAAGGTGACTTCGGCCTGCTCCTGCGGGAGTTCCAGAACAAGAAAGAGCTGCTCGATCTCATCCTCAATCAACTCAAGGCCGGCAAAGAAAACCTCGACATCCTCGACTGGGCAGTTGCCAACAAGTATCCCACCGAGCAAGTCAACGAAATCCTCGCAGCTCTTGACGTGAATAGCCGCCGGTTAGCCCATCGCTTCGACACACTCTCCCGAGAACACCAGCGATAATCACAGTTGCGACCGTCAGGGGAAGCGTTCTTCCATCCTGCGCGCTCTCGGTCGCAACTCTGATTATCACGCTTCCGACGCCGAGTACGTTTACTCGTCGTCGCGGTACGTGAAGTGACAGTCGTTACAGCGCTTGTTGAGGTTGAAGAGCAGTTCGCGGAGCTTCTTCTCATCCGCCTTCGCGCCCTTGGCCGCCTCGGCGGTGATCTGCTTACTGAAATCCACTGACTCCTTGCTCCACTTCTCCCAATCCTTCTTTCCCTTCACCTTGGCGTTGGGATAGTGAGTCGCGTACTCGGTGATGACGGCAGCGCGGACAGCGAGAATCTCGACCTGAGCCGGATCAAGCTTCGCCGGCTCGTCTTTGCGGATCAAGTCGCGGATGTCCTGCTGGATGTGGAGCCCGCCGGGCGTTTCCAGAATGGTTTTGTTGCGAAAGAGCGTCATCGCGTGTTCGAGATACTTGACCTTGTCCTTCTCGAAGGAGGCGAGCTTGGGTAAGTCCCCCTTGCCGGTCGCGTTGGCGGGCTTGACCGTCATCTTCTTGGCGAGTTCCAGCGCGCCCTTGTAGTCCTTGGCGATTACCGCTTCGGCCACTTTCAGAGCGTCGGTGCGAAGGGCACCGTCGCCCAGCGCATCAGCGTAAACAGCCAGGAGCATCGAGATGCCAATGGCGGGCTTGGCCTGAGAGTCCTTCACCTTCTCCTTGGCCGCCTCGATCTTAGCCAGTTCAGTGAGGCGTTGTTTGAGGAAGGCAAGATCGGCTTCCGCGGCCTTCTTGTAAGAGTCCTTCGGCAAGTCTGGCGTTCCGGCCGTGGCGGATGAGCTGAGGAACCACAGACCAGCGGCCAGCACAAAGCCGACAAACACGCGGGGTGAAGTGGTCACGAACACGTCTCCTTTGGGAGTGAGGGGCGGACACGTGCGGATCGAGTCTTCAAGTCTTCAAGTCGAAAGTCGTAAAGCCCAAGAACGGGGAACCCTGACTTTCGACTTGAAGACTCTCCTTGACGGTCATTCGTCGTCGCGGAAGGCGTTGTGGCAATCGGTACAGCGGGCGTTGAGGTTAGTGAGCATCATCTTGAGTTTCTTCACGTCGGCCTTCCCGCCCTTGGATGCTTCCGCGGCGATCTGCTTGCTCAAATCGACCGACTCCTTGCTCCACTTCTCCCACTTGGCCTTGTTCCCGGCGTTGACGCTGGCCTTGTCGTTGGGGTAGTGGATGGCGAACTCGCTGATGACCGCGGTTCGGACGGCGAGAATCTCGACATGTGCCGGGTCGATCTTGGTCGGGTTCATGGTCTTGACCATGTCCTTGATGTCGCGGTCGATGTTGTGCCCGCCGACACTCTTTCCGCGAAACGGAGACATGATCTCGGTCAGTTCGTACTTGTTGAGCTTGGGCATTGGCCCCGCGACCTTCCCACCGGCAGCGGGCTTGATCGAGAGCTTCTTGGACATTTCCAGCGCGCCCTTGAAGTCCTTCTTGGTGATGGCCTCGGCGATCTTGAGGGCCTCGGTCTTGAGGTTGGCGTCTCCGAGCACTTCAGCGTACACCGCGAGCATCATGGCGGCTCCGAGGGCCGGCTTCACCTGGCCATCAACGGGCTTTTCCTTGGGAGCCAGTTCAGCAAGTCGCAGTTTGAGAAACGCGAGATCAGCGTCCGCGGCCTTCTTGGACGAATCCTTCGGCAAGTCGGGCACGCCGGCATTCACGGGTGCGCTGAGGATCCACATCCCGGCGGCCAGCGCGCAGCCGCCGACAAGTGTGCGAAGCGATGGAGTCACGTAGGCGTCTCCTTGATGCGAAGAAGAGTTCGTTTGGTGGGCAGAAACTGTACAGTGGTGAGCCTCGCGGCCACGCGAAGTATTATCGCAACCGCGCGGCCTCTGGGGGAGTCCCTTCATGGAAATGATGTCGGGCCTCACGACTTGTTCGGCACAAGATCGACAACCCAGCATCCGCGAACGTGCGGCCCGGCGGTGGGTGAGGACGTCGGCGTCACTTCGTAATCTGGCACTCCGGTAATCCATCCGCCGGGCAAAAACTGCGAGCGCGAGAGACGAATTACAGATACAAAGGCGAGGGGAGCGCAGCGATGTCAACAACGACTACCGAACCCCGGCGGTCCGGGCTGATGCGGGTGATGCGTGTGGCGGCCGTCCCGCTCCTGCTCGCCTGCGTGGTCGGCGGGGTTCTGATGGTGGCTGGCGTCGGTGGTGAGCAGCTCCTCTGGGACGTTGGCTCCCACTTGCTCGCACTGTGCGGGCTGCTCTTCATCGCCCTGCTCTGGGGCGGTGTCTATCTGGAGGTGGTCGAGGCGTCGCGGGGCATGCCTGGTCTCCGTTCGGTCGGGGAGCCGGTCATGACGCCCGAGGTGGCCGCCGAACTGCGGGCGTTGGAGCGAAGCCTGGCCGGCCTCGGCTTCCGGCACGACGGGTGGTTCTCCCTCGACGACTTCGGCGAGACGCACGTCAGCGCGTGGCAACACGAGAGCCACCCGGCGGCCGCGTTCCTCCTGCACCTCCCGGGGAGCGGGATGTTCCGGCTCCGCTTCGTCCGCCGGTTCGCGTCCGGGGGCATTCTGGTCAGTTCGACGCGATTGATCGATCTGGCGGTCCCGCCTCCCAAAGGCGTCTACGTCCAGATGCGGAAGGGGGCTTCCGCGAATGAGCTTTGGGCGTGGCACCTCGAAGGGGAAGCGCTCTTCCCGGACGCGACCAGCCCCGCGCCGGGTGACACCGTGGCCAGCGGGCCGAGGGAACTGTACGTCGCGGTATCGGCCCGCTGGGCGAGGCACAAGCGGCGTGACCGGACCTGGTTGCTGGCGGTCGAGCCGTTCGGGGAGTGCTGGCGGATGTACCACCTCTGCGGAATGCCGCTTCAGCGGCAGTTCGAGTTGGGTTGGGCGACCCCGTTCTGGCAGTAGCCCGGAAGCGGCGGGGAAGAGTCTCGACCACAAGCGAGCCTGGGCCGCCCGCTACTCCTTACCCAACACCAGATCGACGACCCAGCATCCGCGAACGTGAACTTGGTTCGCGTCGCGGCAGGTTCGTAGGACAGGCTTCCAGCCTGTCATTTCCAATCGGTCGCGAGCGCAGCGAGTGGCCGATAAAACCCTTCGATATTCCGATGGTGACCTGCACTGCGCTTCGGTCACCATTTGGGAACGACAGGCTGGAAGCCTGTCCTACGATTTTCCCAACACCAGATCGACGACCCAGCATCCGCGAACATGGAGACTTTCTCCCCGGCAGTGGTTCAGGATGTCTTCGTTATCACACCCAGCATCTTGAAGCGCATCGGCCAGAATCGGCATCAGGCTGAAGTCACGCGACTCGTACATCTGCTTGGCAAGCTGAACCGCAGTCGAAGTGCGCCAATCGGGAGAGAACAAGGCAGGGCGAAAGGGATTGCCGAGTAACTCGCGAATGGTGCGAGCCAGATCCGCGTCGTAAAATCCATCTCCCGCCGTGAGGAGTGTCCTTTCGAGTCTCTGCACGCGCCGCTTGTCGATCATGTTTCGACGCTGCACCAAATCGAGGATGAGCAAACGAAACTTCCGATCATGTGGTCGGAAACCAACCTGTTGGCACATCGCCCGCGCGTCGCGGCTCGCGAACCAATCTTCTTCCGTCATCGTCAGTTCCTCATCGTGCTCCGCTACGCGAGTTTCTGGTTCTGTAGTAAGTTAAACACATGCTGAAAGACTCTGCCATTCCAGCACCGCCGGCCTTCTACCGCGAACCGCTGTCCGTTGGGACACTGCGGCTGGGGTCGCGGTTCAACCTTGCTCCGCTCGCGGGTTACACCAACCTGCCGTTCCGGCTCTCCGTGCGCGAACTCGGAGGCGTTGGCCTTTGTACCACCGACCTCGTCAACGCACGAGCCATCGTCCAGGGTGTTGCGAAGACGATGGAACTGCTCGCGACCGACCTGGCCGAGCGTCCGCTGTTCGTGCAAATCTTCGGAGCCAATGTTCACGAGATGACCATCGCGGCGAAGTGGCTCGTTGAGCGCAACCTCGCGGATGGAATTGACATCAACATGGGCTGCCCGGTTCGCAAGGTCGTGAAGACCGGAGGCGGTTCCTCGATGACGTGCGACACCTCCGGCGCGACCGTGGAACTTGTTCGCAAGGTGGTGGAAGCCGTCCCGGTACCGGTGAGCGTGAAAATGCGTCTTGGCTGGGACTCGGACAACCTCACCGCTCCGTTCTTCGCACGCGAATTCGAGAAAGTCGGTGTCGCGGCGGTCACGATTCACGGACGCACGCGAGCGCAAGGTTTCTCCGGAGACGTGAATCACGAAGGAATTCGCCGAGTGGTCGAAGCGGTCGAGAAGATTCCCATTTTCGGCAACGGTGATGTGCGCACCATCTCAGATGCAGCGCGGATGATCGAGGAAACGGGCTGTCACGGCATCGCGATTGGTCGCGGAGCGCTCGCGGACCCGTGGATCTTCCGCCAGTTCAATAACTGGGTTCACACCGGCAATCCCGGCCCGCGAGGAACTTACGCGGAGCGAATGGCCTTCATGAGGCTTCACGTTCGGCGTTTGGTGGAGTGGAAGGGGAACGAAAAGTACGGCTGCATTCAGTTCCGCAAGATCGCGACGTGGTATACTCGGGCGCTTCGTCTGCCGAAGCGCGTGCAACAGCGGCTCGTGTTGCTCTCGGAGTTGCGTGAGTTCGAGGAGATCATCGCTCCGTTCGCGGATGGCCCAGCGCCGGAAGGCTGGAGCGAGTACGATGCTCAGCAGGCGCGGGTTGCCGTCCCCGCGGGACCGATTTCGCACTGGTAGGCGAACCCCGCCCGCAAGGGCGGTGGGTGTGCTGACAGCAAGCAACACCCACCGCCCTTGCGGGCGGGGTTCACCGTTATCCTGTCGAAACTCTTCTGCTTTGCTCCAGATTGGGCTAAGATTGCCGCGTACCCTTCACTGGAGAACCCCATGACCCCACTTCAATCGCTTGTCGCCACCGGTACGAAGCTCTGGCTCGATTCCGTGGACCCGGTCGAGATCGCGACCAACCGCAAGAACGGGGCCACCGGAGCCACATCGAATCCCATCATCATTTCGGACCTGCTGAAGACCGGCCGGTTCGACGATGACATCAAGACGCTCATGAAGGCCGGGCACAACGACGAGGCCATCGCCTGGGCGATGACAGACAAGCTCGTGAAGGACGCACAGGAAGTGTTCCTGCCGGTCTCGGTCGAAACGAAGGGCAACGACGGCTGGGTGAGCTTCGAACTCGACCCGCTGCTCGAAGACATCGGCCTGAACACGCCCATCGCCGAGCGCACGAAGAAGTACATCGAACTGGGCAAGAAGTGGTCGGCCGGACACAAGAACCGGCTCATCAAGGTGCCCGCGACCGAAGGAGGACTGGCAGCACTCGAAGAACTGATTGCGGCCGGGGTGAACCTCAACACGACGCTGATCTTCAGCGAGCGGCAATACAAGATCGCACGAGATGCGACCTGGCGCGGAATGCAACGACTTTCTGACAGGTCGAAGGTGAAGACCGTTTACAGCATCTTCGTTAGCCGACTGGATGTGTACACCGAGCAGCATGTACCGAACCTCATTCCCGCGGCTCAGGGGCAAGTGGGCATCGTGAACGCGAAGCGAATCTGGAAACTCAACTGCGACTTCTGGGCGGACAAGAAGCTGCCGCTTCAGCAGGAGATGATCTTCGCCAGCACCGGCACCAAGAAGAAGGAAGACCCGCCGTGGAAGTATGTCGAAGCGTTCGCCGGCAGCGACATCGAAACCAACCCGCCCGCGACGAACAAGGCAGTGCTGGAAAGCGGTCGGATGTTCACGAAGCAAGTCGATAAGCTCCCACCGCCAGAAGTGTTGGCCGACATCGACGCGAAGGTGGACATCAAGCATCTGGAGGAGACTCTGATGCGCGAAGGAACCGCGAAGTTCGCCGACCCGCACAAGGCGCTCTTGAAGCTCATCGCCGAGAAACGAGCCGCGTTGAAGTAGTGGCTAGTGGTTAGTGGCTGGTGGTTAGTGAAAAGACAAAGGCAGAAGACCAGAAGCGTTCTTGGCTCTGGTCTTCTGCCTGTTCTGTTTTCTGTCTTTCACTAACCACCAGCCACTAACCACTAGCCACTTTTCCAGAGACGCCGGTGGGAGTTGAACCCACGAGTCGGTGCTTTGCAGGCAACCTACCGGCCCGCCGGACGACGTCAGGTTGATTTCGGATTGTGGATTGCGGATTTCGGATTTGAAAACCAAAACCATGTATCCGCTTCTGTTGTCTTCTGCTTTCAATCCGCAATCCGAAATCCGAAATCCGCAATCGAA
>JAKEEV010001127.1 GCA_022616395.1 Planctomycetia bacterium
GTCGATCTTCATCAGACTCAGCGTCACCGAGAAGGTGGTAACCCTCCATCTCGGTGACGCTGAGTCTGATGAAGATCGACGGCTGCCGAAACCGGGCCGCGACGGTCTCAAGGCGGTTCCGATCGGTTTCGTTCAGATTGCTGCGCTGACCGTACTCGGTCAGGCTCATGTGGGTGAAGGCCATGAACACGACCCGCTTGCCAAGGTCGTTGTTCCCGCAGGCCCGCTCGACGAAGTCTTGAAGACTGATCGCTTCGAGGTGCAGGTCGCGATCTCCGGCCTGCGCGCCCTTCATCAGCGATTCGAGCGCGAGACCGAACTCGTCCCAAATCACCAGAATGCCATCGTAGCCATGTTGTTGAACTTTCTGGGCAACGAGCGGGTAAATCTCGTGCGCCTCGTATGCCCCACCTGAAGCCCGCAGGTAGTCATTGAAATTGACGACGGTCTCGCGGTAGTGCCAGTCACAGAACTCCTTTAAGGCATCATCGGAGTTGTCTTCCCTCAGCGCGCGCTCCATCTGCTCGACGTTCGCCAGCCGAGAACCTGGTGCGGGTTTGTATTCCTTCCCCGCCTCGGTCAACTGTTTCAGGCGAGTCGCCGCTTCGTGGAAGATCGTCTTCCCCAACACGTCGTCGTTGATTCCCGCCCGACGCAACGCCTTGAGCAACCCGCGGACGAACGCAGTGGACAACCGGCCCCCACCGCCGTCGGCGTATAGCGGCACGACAAGCCACCGCCGCCACGTCTTGCCAACTGGGACCAGTGCCTGCTTGAGGCTATTGATGGCGGCATCCTGGCTCCGCGCCCGCAATCGGCTCCAGACCGGCTGGAGCGCGGGGCAGTCGAACCCGTCGCGGAACAACCGAGCCAACACCGTACAAAGACGGCTCTTACCCGTCCCATAGGTGCCGTGGCAGATCACGGCGCGGCCGCGCGGGCTGGTCAGTCCGACGGCTTCCCGGAGGAAGTCGAAGACATCGAGAGTGGAACGAACGGGGACGTAACCCGCAGCGACCTGATCAACCTCAAGAGACTCCTCGAAGTTGACGTAGGGCTTCTCGTCCTGCGAAACGTAGACCCAGTCGTTGAGATGGCTCATAGGTGAAGTTCTTCCGTTGCGACCAAGCGCGGTCTTTGAAAACGGATTTCGGTTCCGGGGATGACACCTCGGGCCACGAACGGCCCCTCGACCCCTTCCGTTCGGGGAATATCAACCACCACGACTCCCGGACCGTGAGAGTAGAGTGACAGGAAGTTCCAAAACCCTTCCTGCACTCCCGGCGTCCAGTAATCGATAAAGTGCAGCGGACCAACCAGAACGACGAAGTTCTCTTTGCCAGCGGTGCGGATGTTCTCTTTCGCGGTGTGGGCGGAGATCGCCCCGACCGGGTCGAAAAACGTATCCCAGCTCAGGCTCTTCACCGGCTTGCCGAGCGGTGCCAGCGCACGCGGCACGCAGGCGCACAACCGGTCAAGCAGGTCGAGCCGGTCGCTTTGCAGAATCAGGCAC
>JAKEEV010000151.1 GCA_022616395.1 Planctomycetia bacterium
CCGCGGAGAGATCGACCTGAGTCAGTTTCTCTTGACCAGCCAAGTTGGTCAAGCACCTTCAGCCAGTGAGTTTCGCGGGATCAGTCCGGCGGGCCGAGATAAACAAACGGTGCCCAGTAGAAGGGTGCTTCCCAGCCGGGCTTGGAACGAACTGCCAGTCGCGCACGCTTGAGCGCTTCTGGAGCCGAGACGGGTTTGCCATTCGCGGGCCGAATCGCGCCAAAAACTTCGCCCATCAGTTCCGCCGTTGCCTTGTCGTCAACCGACCAGCAACTCGCCATCACTCCGCGCGATCCCGCGCTGAAGAACGCGCCCGCGAGAGTCACACCGGCTTCGAGCGGTCGTTGCGGACCCACGTTCGTCACGCAGGCGCTCAAGACAGTCAGTTCGCAGCCGGTGAGCTTCAAGCGAGAGATTTCGTGAAGCGTGAGGAACCCATCATCGTCCGGCGTGGCGCTTCCGCGCCCAGGAGCAAGCGCGACCGCGGCAAACGCATTGCCGAACGCATCGTCGGCGAATCCGTGCGCGGCGAGGTGAACAAATCGCTTTCCGCGCAGAGCCGCGACGAACTTCGCTTCCGTGGCATCGGCCCGTTCGAGCGCTGTGATGCGGTCGATGGGGAAGAACTGACGCACCTTGCGGCTCTCGGTTGCCGTGAACGGCAATCGGGGAAGGGCACCTCCGGGCGAAGTACCCATTGCGACTTCTGGATAAGCTGGATCGCCAACCGTGAGCAATGACGGCTCGGCATCGGGGAAGCGCTCGCGCTTGAGCACAACAGCCAGCACCGGGATGGAAGGCGCATAACAGATAGGCGGGAGTTCATCGAGCGCGTACTTGGGCGCGGGCTTATTCGAGAGGAGTAGCGCCTCGAAGGGGAGCTTGTGAAGCGCTCCATCGGGAATGAGCACTAACCTCTTCGCCTTGCTCTCGCGAATCTTCGTCAGGAGCGCTGGCGGGAGAATGACATCTCCCAGCAACTCTGCCGTCGCCGGTTTGGGACCAGCCGAGGGGTTCTTCGAGACAATCGCAATCCCGCGCGTCGGGTTGAAGCTCGGGTCTGCGATCTGCCGCAAGTAGTGGTTCACCAGTCTCGCGACAACCACATCCGAAAGCGGAACCAACGCTCCTCCAATCGGAGCCGGACGTTCGGGTTGCTTCACATTCGACTTGATGACCACTCCGCGAAGTCCCGTGCTGGCGACCGCGTCGCCGGCCGGGATGTCTCCGATGGATTCAGAGATTGGGCGCGGGAGTGTGAGCCGGAACACCTGTGGCGGTCGTGTCGGGTCGGTGCTGAGAACCGCGAGGCTCTCATCGCGGCCAATCATATAGGTCAGCAGCACGCCGCCGGACGTGTGGACTTCTTTTCGGACTTGCGCCAGCGACGTTTCCGCGAACGCCGGGTCGGTGAGTACGCGCGTCAGTGGATCGGCGTTGGCGATTTCACGCCAGGTGTCCGCGAACTCCTTTTGTGCGGCTTCGAGTTCGGCCAGGAGCTTCTTCGCGGCCGGGTCGTTCATCTGGTCGGGGGCAATCAGCATCGCTTGAGAGCGCAGCCGCGAAATCGCTCGCCGAGCGTTCGCTTCGCGCAGCAGAAGTTTCGTTCGCAGGTCGCCAGTAAGCTGATCGCGCGGATCGACTCCGGCCGTGAGCATCTGGTCGAGGAGCGTTCGACTTCGACTCCTGACAATCACGCGCAGTACCCCCTCGCCATCTCCATCGCGTGCGTACCACAGCGCGAGTAACTCGAACGCAGGCGCGAACTGAGCGAAGAACTGAGCGCGCTGGGCCGCTTCTCCGAATGTGTTGATCCGCGCGCGGTCGGCGACCTCGAACACTTGCAGTAAGAGCTTCTTCGCTTCGTCCTTGCGACCAGCCTTGTCCGTGAGCACCGCCAGCCGCCAGAGCGTGATCGCTCGCGTCACGGGTGGACATCGCGGATGGTTGGTCTGGAAGTCGTTCGCTTCCTCGAATCGCTTTCGAGCGTCGTCGGCGTTCCCGCGAAGTTCCGCGCAGATGCCCAGGAAGTTCAGCGTGCGTGCCAGAAGAACATTTCCTTCCTTGCGCTGAGTATCAGCAAGCTCGACCCAGATTGCTTCCGCGCCGGGGATGTCCTTGCGCGCAAGAAGTTCCAGCGCGCGCACGTGCCGCGCGGTGGACCACAGGTAACCACCCTTCTGTCCGTGCTTGGCGCACGCGGATTCAAGAGTGGATACCAGAGTCGCGGCGGGTGTGATCTGTCCCTGCGCGAGGTACAAATCGATCCGTACCGCGTCGATGAGCGCTGCGCTCAAGTCGTCCGGTTCGGTGAATAGAGCCAGCACCGCGGAGGCTTTCTTGAGCGATTCCTGAGCCGCGACCGCATCGCCTTGTTCCTTGTGAATCAGCGCGATGTTGAGCCACAGGTTGAACCGCACTGGGTCCGAGGATGTGCCGACGATTTCGCACAATGCTAGTCCCGCACGGAAGTGCTTCATCGCGCCAGCGAAGTCGCCTCGTTGAGCCGCGGAGACTCCCAGGAGGTAATCGCACTCCACACGAACCGCGTCCGCGGGCAATTTGTGCCTGCGGTAAAGGTCCGAGCAGCGCCTCAGCAGTTCATCCGCTCGTTCGGGAGAGTCACAGCCGAGTTCAGCCGTTGCGAGGTTCACCAACACCTTCGGCAGCATTCGTAAGTTCGGCGGATCGGCGGCATCGAGATCGGTGAGCGATTGTCGGAGCAGTTTCCGCGCGGTCTGGTAAGCCGAAGTCATTAACTCCAGCCCCCCGCGATCCGATTTCAGTCGCCCGTCGAGCAGCGGATCGCCCGACCAGCGATCACCGGCCGTGCGGTTGATGTCGAGAGCCTGTCGGAATTGCCGAGCCGAGCGAGTCAGCAGTTGCAAGCGAACAAACGCGGTGAGAGGTCCGCCCGCGTCCGGGTTGTCGGAAGGAGAATCAAGCGCGGCCTTGTATTCGATCACCGCTTCGTCGCGGAGTTGTGCGCCTTCGGTCAGCTTGCCCGCGGCGAGAGCCGCCCCCGACCACTCCGCGAGGATGTCGCCGGCAATGAGTCTGCGCTTCGGTTGCTGCTTGCGGTGAATCGCAAGTGCTTCCTTGAAGAGCGCAGATGCATCGGAGTAGCGACCCTTCGCGGCGAGCAACTTCGCGCGCTGGCGCTGGGTCTCTCTTCGTCCCAGAGGGTCCAGGAGCTTGTCGTGAAGTTCGGGGAACGGTGCCAGAGCTGCAAGCGCTCCGTCGATGTCTCCTCGGCGGAACAGAGCCTCCGCGAGGTATCTCCCCGCGGCAATCCGCAACGCGCTGTCGTTGGCTTTCTCGGCTTGCTTGAGCACTTCGGCCGCGGCCTTTTCCAAAGTTTCCCAGTGCGCTTTCTGCTTGGGGGAGCGCATCTGAATTGCCACCTCAGCGCGCAGACGGAGTGCTTCGAGCATTCGTTCAGAAGTGAGCGGGGGTCGGGCGTCCAGAGCCGCGATGAGGTGCTTCTCGGCGGTTTCGTTGTAACCGAGATCGAGTTGACACTGACCGACGAGTAACTCCAGCCCCGCCACGCTCTCGGTGTCGCCAACTTCCTTCAACCACTTCCGGAATGGTGTGGCGAGTTGAATCGCCTTATCGGGCCGACCGGATCGGACGTAAAGCGTCATCAGGCGCGTATAAACCTGACGCTTGAGGAATCGGTCGTCGGTGGCAAGTGCGGATTGATAGAGCGGCTCTGCTTCTCCGAACTGATCGGCAGCAGCGAGCTTCTCGGCTTGTTGAAATGCTTCGGTATACTTGTCGGCCGCTGCCCCAGGAGCCGCGACCATCGCGACGAGGAGGACACTGGACGTGAACATTGCTTCTCATCCTGCGCATCGAGTGAACGGGCACCACGCGCGTGATTGTCTGGCGAGTGCGGGAATCGCTTGACCAACAACGCGACCATCGGTGACAATCCGACGAATTCACAAGACCGCCACTCGCGGCGGCCACGATATAATGGTATCCGGTTTCTGTCTGGGACGACGCATGGCATCGACAAAGCCCCCAAGTACACGATGGTGGGAACCGGTCTGGGAGCTTGTCGTCCATGTCTTCGTCGGGTCGTTTCTCTTCGCGGTCATCGCGATTCCTGCGGTTGCAATCGACCTCGGCGTTACCTGGATTAAGAAAACTCTTGAGCCGAGCGAGTTTCTTGTCGATCTGTTGACGGTGGTGAAGTACATCGTTGCTCTGATTGATGCGCTTCACTACGTTGTGTTTTTGATAGGGACGGCGGTAGACTTCGTTATCAAGATCTCCCATCCGAGGGATGAACATGCTCAATGATTTTGTCCGGGTAACGAGTGAGGCCGCCCATACAGCAGTGAGGAGATACTTCCTTCCATTGGTTATCCTCTATCGTCGCCTCATCCCGAAGCGCATCCACCTTTCGTTCACCAGCGCGCCGATACTCTCTGTTGGGGGAGACAAGCCGATGATCCAGGCCGGTGAACAGGGTGTCCCTGTCACCGGGCCGAGTCGCTGACATGGACGAGTCGCAGCGAAAAAAAGCGGAAGAGTGGTTCAATGCCCACATCGCGCCAACCTGTCCTTCTTGTCAGAAGTCCGCACCACTTCAAATCGTGGACCGACTGGTCATGCCACCCCTGATGAGGGGGAACTCAGTCGATTTTGGCAGCACGCTTCCATCGGTCGCGCTTGTTTGCACGAACTGCGCCCATGTCCGGTTCTTCTCCGCGCTACTGATGGGGATTCTCTCCGCGGCGAACCCCGAACCAAACTCCGAACCAAAGCTGGGCTGATCGACACTTCAACTTGTCCGTGGCGATTCCTGTCGCTTACTTCTGCACGCGGAAAAGGATTTCTCGTTCCGCCACGTCCCCGACGCTCGGTGTGCCGGCTTCCGCTTTCTTGATGACGATTCCACGAACAGCGGAGGCGAGTTGTTCGCGCTCAGGGTTGGTGCCGTAGAAGGTGAACCGCTCCTTCTTGGCTCCGGCCGGGAATACGGGCTGTGCGCCGGTCGTCGCGATCACGCGCAGCCGCTCCACGCCCGCGCCTTCCGTTGGCGTTGTTTCAAGCGTGTACGCTTTGTTGCCGGGAATCACTCGCTCGCGGTTCGCGGTGAGATGGTCGTCAGGTTCGTCTGTATTGGGGAACAAGCGCAGCACCTTGCCCGCAGGGTCGATGGCCCACACCGATACGCGACAGTCGCGGTCGGCCGTGAGGTGAACTTCCATCGGAGTGCCCGCGGTCAATAGGAGTGTCCCATCCGCTTCTTTCTTCGCGGCGGGCGCTTGGAGCACGACATCGAGCCTGAAATCCGCGCGAGTCGCGGCAGGCCAGGCGAACTTCTCCGCGTCTGGAGTTACCGGAGCGGCCTTCGGATTGTCCGGAGGAGTTTCGGTGTTCTTGTTCCCATCGCGAGTTGCCAGAAACGCGATTGTGCCGATCAGCAACAGCGCGGCGACAGACAGACCAACGATGACCGGCGTGCGGTTGGGCGCTGGCGCTGTGGGAGAAGCCGGGACGCTTGCCGGAGTGGGACTCACGGCAGTTGCCTGAGTTGTTGGGAAGGCGCTCGAAAGCGACTGAACCGAACTTGCTGTTGGAAGGCCGGGCGTGCTTCCCACCGAACCAGTTGAGGGCGTGCGCTGCAGCGCCAGTTGAGGCGATGAGGGCGTGAGACCCGAAGAGGGGGTGAGGTAGCGATCCGCAATCGGCATCAGAGCATCAAAGAGCGCAAGCGCATCGGAGAATCGGTCCGTCGGCAACTTCGCCAGGCACTTGAGGCACAGAACTTCGAGATCGTCGGGCACTTCTGGGTTTCGCGTGCGCGGAGGAACCGGCTGCTCCATCACCACCTTGATGAGCAAATCCGTGACATTGTCTCCGTGGAAGGGCGGCTGACCGGTGAGGATGAAGTACAGAACCGCTCCGAGCGCGTAGACATCGGCCGGCGGGCCGACTTCCTTGCTATCGCGAGCTTGTTCGGGTGCCATGTAAGAGGGCGTGCCGACAACTTGACCAGTCGCGGTCAGTTGAGAATCGACCGCTGAACGCTTGGCGAGTCCGAAATCGGTTACGCGGGGCCGGCCGTCCTTATCAATGAGCACGTTGGCGGGCTTGATGTCGCGGTGAATGATCCCGTGCTTGTGAGCGTGGGCGACACCGGCAACAATCTGCGCGAAGAGCGAGACCGCGGCCGGTATCGTCGGCAATCCGCTGGCTTCGACATGGCCGCGCAGATTCGGCCCGTCGATGAGTGCCATCGTGAAATACGGCCGATTGCCGATTTCGCCAATATCGTAGATCGGAACCACGTTCGGGTGATCGAGAGCGGCTGCCGCTCGTGCTTCCTGAAGAAACCGTTGAGCGGCCTCCTGGTCGATGCCCGTTCCCAGAATCATCTTGAGCGCAACATGCCGATCGAGTCCGTGCTGGCGAGCACGATAGACAACTCCCATTCCTCCGCGAGCGAGTTCGCCCACGAGATCGTACTTGCCGAAACTGGTGGCGTCCGCCTTCTCGTTGACCGTGTCCGCGGAGGGCGCATCGCGCATGAGCGTCGCGTCAGTTTGGCTGGTGAGGTTCTCGGTTCGGCCGTTGAGATTCTCGGTATTGTTGAGGTTCTCGGTTTGGCTGCTGAGGTACTCTGTCGGATCGATGACCTTTCGAGCTGCGTTCTGACTGTGGGCTGTTTCGTCTGCCATTTTGGACTCATGAGATGGTGAATTCGGGGTCATATCGTCCCCTCAGTGGGCTGGCGGTAAAACACATAGTGGAAGAATCTGCGGAAGCCGCGAGTCAGGAACCCGCCATATCCGCGCGCCCGAAGCACGCAGCCGACGATTGCCCCGACACCCGCGCACACGCCCCAAATCAGTAAGTTCTGCGAGGCTTGCTCTCCGACTGCTGGGATTGTACCGTCGCCCGCGATGGTCGCCACCACCGGAACGGTGCGCTCGGCGGGATTCTCGTTCGCGGGGACTTGCGAAGGAGGTTGTGTTGGCGCGAGGATCACCCGATCGGGATTCCCCGCGTCACGATAGAGCTTGTCGACCAGCGCGATGCTGTCTCCGCCCGATTCGCTGAAGCCGGCCACCGGAAGCGTCTGATCGAGAGGCAACACCGACGGCAGCGGATGCTTTTCGCCGGCCGTGTAGGTCGGTATGGGTGCTTCCACCTGTGAAAAGAGAGACCCTTGAGCGGGCGGGGTGAGATTCGCGCGAGCGTCGGGCGCGCCAAGTCCCGCATCGCCAATCGAGACCCCGCTGTCACCCGTGAAGATCACCGGCTGGGTGGACTGTGTGGGTGGGCGATCCGCTCCGGTATCCGGGGTCGTGCCGGTATCAATGAGCGATCCACCCACCACGATCGGGTCGGCAATGCTCAGGAAGATTGGGTTATCCGTTGGCGGTGGGAGTTGCGGGATCGGTGTTGGCGTTGGTGTCGGCGATACGATCGGGTTCACCTGGATGGCGAAGGTCGTCTGCTCGGTTGCGGAATCGGAGGCGCCAAGTTCGGGCGCGGAGTCCGTCACGATTGCCTTGACCGTGATGGTGAACGTTCCCGACACTCCGGGCGGTGGGGTGAACACCAACCCATCCAGGTCGGTTGCCGGGAGCACCCACACACCGCCGCCGAGATCCGTTCCCTTGTTCACCGTTGAGCCGAGAGGCACACCCTCCAGTTGGATGAGCACAGACTCCGAGCCGTCTGTATCGACCAACTGCGTGATGCTGATCGACAACCCAACGGGCGTATCCTGGTTGGTCTGGACGTTGAGCGCGCTGGGGAACACATGACTGGCGACGGGCGTGAACGACAGCGACAAGACTACGGTCACCGGGGTCGGGAAATCGCCCTGGACGGTCGCGGAGGGTTGTTTGGGGAGGCCAAACGATGAAGCTTCCCCAGGCATCTCGGAGAACCCGCTGCCGGGGATGTTCTGCAAACTCACTGTGAGAGGCACGAGACCAGAAAAGAACGCATCGCCGGGCGAGTAACTCAGGCTGCCCGGAGTTGCGAGAAACGTGTTGATGTCGTCAATGCTGCCGCTGAGGATGATCGAGCTTCCGTCTGGTCCCCTCTCCTGCCCCACCGACAAGCCAGACGGAACCGCGGAGGGGTTCACGATCAGTATGCCGCGTGGGACAGAAAGCGTCAGCGTGTGCGAATCGCCGAAGAAGCCGTCCGGGTCGTCCGTGTCGTCAACGACAATCGTGCCGCTGAGGTTGACTGTTGTGCCTTCGGTGGCTGTCACCGGTTGTACCGAGACAGTGCCTTCTCGGAAGAACCTCAAGAGAGCAAAATCGCCGAAGATGAAGTTGGAGTCGTTCTCGGGAGAGAGATCTGAGAAGTAGGTCGCATCATCATTCACCGACCCGAACACGTCCAGGAATGCGCGGCCGCTGAAATTCGCCGGCGGGGTGAGTGTGATCGAATCGAAGATCGCCTGGAGTTGGGTCGCGCTCGTTGCGATGATGCGCCACTGCCCCGGCTCTTCCTGCACGACGTTCCCGCCGGGATCGCTGAGCGTGAACTCATCGTTTGGATCGTTGCTGCTCACCTGAATGATGACCGAAATCGTTTCCGAGCCGTCCGCGTCCGGCCAGTTGGTGACCGACAGAAAACCCGGCGGGAAGGCAAACGGCTCCGAAGGTAGGCGAACTTCGCCATCGTCCTGGATGCTGATGTTCACATCCGACGCGATCGGGATTACCTGAAGGTGCGTCTCTCCCGTTCCAGGATCGTTGATGGACTGCTGAGTGACGCTCAGGGAGATGGTCGCATCTCCGCTGTAGAACGGAGTCGGGGTGAACTCGTAGCCGAACGAGAGGAAGTTGTTGATCTGCGGCAACTCGCCGGTCAGCGTGACTTTCGCCGTGTTGTCGCCTGAGACTGTCAGACCGAGACCGCTCGCAAACGCTTCATCAACGTTGAGCGTGCCGGTGGTGATGGTGAGAGTTGCAACGAAAGTCGGCTTGCCGCTAGATTCATCGAACACGGAGAACGTGGTTCCCGCGCTGAGGCCCCCACCGCCGAGTGTCTCGGTGTCCACGATCGTGACGATGTTTTCGTCGACACGCGGAATGATTGACGATGCGAAGACCAACGGCGCGGGAACTTCGCGTCCCTCCAACTCTTCGACTACGAGGATGCATCTGACCCAGTTGCGTGGGTTGTGGTCATGCAGAAGTCGATCCAACAACCGCCAGCGCATAGCGCCCTCGCGGAAGATTCGTGACTGGGACGATCAGCCATCCAATCCACCCGCAAAGCTGACGGTTCGACTGGGGAGTCGGCAGGCTGGATCGGGCGATCGGGTTGAGAAGTAATCTCAAGTGGACAACACACTTACTGGAGTAAGGATAGCATTGTTTCACTTCCCCTGCGCCCCCAGATGTTCTGGCGGAGGTCGAACTCTCCTCTACCACTGGAAAAAGGAACGCAGGTTGTTGCTGAGATTCAGGTTGAGCAATAACCGCTGACGTGAGTTGGCGGTGTTGTTGCGGGGAGAACGGGACTTTTTTTCCGCCTTGTCACACTGCGCAAGAGACGCGCATTTGGCAGGCGGGAGCGATTCTCGCGACGAGGAGGGGTCAGGAAGTGCGTTCGGGTGGCCTCCTCCGAGGGTCGGCCACTCGAACAAACCCAGTGACGTTCACGATACTCGTTTCTTGAACTTGAGCGCGGCCAGAGTCATCACCGTGACCGCCATCGCGGAGAGAATCGCGGCATTCATCCACAACTCGCGCCAGCCAGCTCCACGAAGGATGACTCCGCGCGCTGCGTCAATCATCCACGTCATCGGGATCAAGTTCGCCACGGGTTGCAGGACAAGCGGCATCGATTCAATCGGGAAGATGTAGCCTGAGAGGAACACGCCTGGAAGCACACTCCCCATCACCATCTGCATGGCCTCGTCTCGGGTCTTCGCCCGCGCGGAGATCAAAAGACCAATTCCCAGAGCGGCGACCACAAACGGGAAGTTAATCACCAGCAACAGCGAAAAACTTCCTTCGATCGGAACCTGGAACGCCACCCGCATCAGTGCCGCGACACTCAAGAACTGAACGAACGAGAGCACCAGATAGGGAATCAACTTGCCGATCATCAACTCCGACGGCCTCACTGGAGTCATGAACAGTTGCTCCAGAGTTCCGTTCTCCTTCTCCCGGACCAGAGCGTTCGCGGTGAGCATGGTCCCCATCATCTGGCAGAGGAAAACCATCAGTCCGGGGATGAAGAAGTTCGCGGAGCGCGTGTCGGGGTTAAAGAGAACTCGCGGTCGAGACTCCACCGGCAGCGGTTTGGATTGGAGAGTGAGCTTGAGCGATTCCTGAAGCGCGATCGCGTTGCTGACGTTGAGAGCTGTCGAGGCGACATTCGATTCCGAGCCGTCCACCAGCACCAGGACCTGTGCGGTCTGACCGGCTTCGAGTTTACGGCTGTAATCTTCGGGAATCTTGATCGCAACGTGTGCCTTCCCCGCCACGATCCGCTGATTCAGGTCTTCATCGCGATACACCATCTCCACCACGTCGAAGTCGTCTGAATTCTCGAACGCACGAAGTAGCGCGCGGCTCTCCTGAGTCTGGCAGGCATCGTACACGACCGTTCGGATGTGCCGAACGTTGGTGTCAATCGCGTAGCCGAGCATCAAGAGTTCCAGAACGGGAATCGCCAGAGCAAAGAAGAGCGTTCCCGGATCGCGGAGCATGTGCAGAAACTCCTTGCGAGCAACCGAGACCGTCCGACGCAGTGAAGTGGTCGCGGACATGGGAACTCTCCGGCTTTCAAAGTAGTAGACACACGCCGTGTGCCGTTGCCTTTCTCCGAGGGCACACAAGACGAAGAACGGCACCCAGTGAATGCCTCCTACTCTGAATCACGCAGCGCGCTGGGCCTTTGCAAGTGTGACGAACACGTCTTCGAGTGTCGGTGTGGTTGCCCTTACCTGATCCGCGGGCAAGTTCAGATCGGTTGGGGTGGTTCCTTCCGCCACAAGCGCATGAATCGACTGGCCGAAGATGGTCGCTTCACGCACCGCGGGGTGTGTTCGGAGCCGGTCGAGAGTTCGAGCTGCGTTCTCGGAGTTAATCTCCAGTCGCTTCGTTCCGGGAGGAGTAACCGTTGGGAGTCGCTTCAGTTCTACCGGAGTGCCGAGGATGAGCAGCTTCGACAGGTAGAGGTAACCAACTCGGCCACACCGTTCGGCCTCGTCCATGTAGTGAGTCGTGACAAACAGAGTCACTCCCTCGGCCGCGAGGCGGAACAAGAGATCCCACAGATCCCGGCGCGCGACCGGATCGATCCCGGCGGTTGGCTCGTCGAGGAACACCAGTCTCGGTTTGTGGATCAGGGCGCAGACCAGAGCCAGACGCTGCTTCCACCCTCCAGAGAGTCTCCCCGCTCGCCGATCCAGATACGGGCCAAGTCCAGTCAGTTCCACTAACTCCTCTTGGCGCTGATGGGCTTCGCTCCCAGGCAGACCGTAAATGCCCGCGTAGAAGTCCATGTTCTCCTGCACGGTCAGGTCGGCATACAGGGAGAACTTCTGAGACATGTAGCCGATGTTCTGGCGAATGCCTTCCGGGTCTTTCTTCACATCGCGGCCCAGAACCTCCGCCCGTCCGCTTGCGAATGGAATCAGTCCGCACAGAGCGCGAATGAGAGTCGTTTTCCCGGAACCGTTCGGCCCCAGTAAGCCGAAGACTTCTCCACGACCGACATCGAACGAAACTTCATCCACCGCAGTGAACGTACCGAATCGAATCGAGACGCGGTCGATGGAGATGGCTCGGTCCACGTTAGACTCCTCCTTCGAGGGGAACGAATACCTCCGCGGCCATTCCAGACTTGAACACGCCATCGGGGTCGGTCACGCGGACCTTCACCGCGAACACCTGATGTTGCCGTTCGTCTGGCGATTGCACGTTTCGCGGAGTGAACTCGCTGACCGTGGCGATCTGAATCACCTGACCAGCGAAGCGTTTGCCGGGGTGCGAATCGACACTCACTTCGACCGCCTGGTTGAGTCGCAACTTGCCCAACTCGGTCGCGGGGACGAACACCTTCACCCACAGGTCATCAGCACGAAGCACACGAGCGACCGGCTCGCCGGGTTGCACCAGATCGCCGGGCCGGACGGCGAGCACTTCGACCACACATCGCTCCGGGGCGATCACCGCGGACTCTCGGAGGTTCGTTTCGGCCTCCGAGAGTTCAGCAAGCGCTTCATCCACGCTAGCCGCGGCCGCGGCCTTGTCCTCGTCTCGTGTGCCTTTGCGAAGCAGTTCGTGGCGCGCGGTGAGTCGAGCGAGATCGGCCTGGGCCTCCGCGATTTCCTCTTCGCGGTAGCCACTGAGGAGCAGATCGAGCGCGGCCTTCGCCGCTCCGACCCGGCCGCGAGCGCGGTCACGGGCCGCCAGCGCGTTCTGGTAGTCCATCTGTCCGCCAGCCCCAGCGCTATAGAGCTTCGAGACACGCTCGAACTCATCCTGAGCCTGTTTCTCCTCCGCCTGGGCCACGGCCAGATCGTGTCGGGCTTTTTCCTTCTCCAGTTCGCGGTAACCAGCCTTCATCTTGGCAAGGCGCGCCTTGGCGGCATCGACCGCGGCTCCAGCCTCCGCGACTTCTTCGGGTCGAGGGCCGTAGTTGGCCTTGTCGAGAGCAGCTCGAGCCGCATCGAGCTTGGCGCGCGCGCGATCACGACGAGCGGTTAACTCGGGAGTCTCGAAGGTGACCAGCACTTCTCCCGCTTCGACCAGTTGGCCGTCTCGAACCTTCACCGCGGAGACCCGACCGCCGATCTTTGAGCCGAGCCGAACTTCCTGCACCTCGACCGTCCCCGGTAAACGGAGTTGTTCCGGTCCCCTCACGCGGGGCCAGAACCAAACGACAGTAGCTCCGATCACGACCAGGCCCACAACGGCGAGAATCAGTTTCTTTCTCACAACGACCTCCGGACTTCCCCAGAAGAGTTCTTGCGACAAAAGGAATGAAGCGAAGGGTGTGCCACTCGCCGGAGTTGGGTAGGAGGGTGTATCGCAATGCCCAGGAAATGCAGGGAATCTCCCGCCTGAAAAGCCAGGAAGCGAGAGCTGGCGGAACAGGGAAGGGCGAGGGTCGCTCGGACTCACGGTGGGACTGGATGTCTCAGCCGAGCTGAGAGTTCGCGAGCGATTCAAGCGAGAGCTTCAATACAGCAGGTTTTGCAATCGTCGGCGGTAGTCGCTGGCTTGCTGGCTCTGAGGACCGATCACGTCGAAGATTTTCAGCATCAGTTCGCGAACACCAGAACGGCCAAGCGCGCGGTCATCTTCCGCGGCGGCCAAGAGAGCATCCATTGCGCCGGTGTAGTCGCCTTGAGCAGCCAGAACCTTCCCCAGCTCGAGTTTCCCTTCTGCCGTGGACGCCTGCTGTGCGGAAGCGAAGTCGCTGGCGGTGTGTGGCACTTCCCGAAGCTGAAGCATCATGTTCAACCGCTTCGCTTCGTCCGCGAAGTCGCCGAAGTCAACTCCCGTCAGCAGTGGAGAGACTTCGGCCTCGTGGCCAGGCGTTGCAAGCAGAGAGCGAGCCAGCCCAACACGCACCGCGGGATCGTCAGGAGCAGTTGCGAGCATTGCGCGATACGCCTCGACTGCGGCGTTCGGGTCGGTGGCTTCCAGCTTCTGCGCCAGTTCAAGCGGAGTGGGTTCGCGAGGGGTCGCGGGTCCAAGACTCTCGATAAACTCGCGGAGCTGCTCTTCGGGCAAAAGTCCGGTGAAGTGGTTCGCGAGTTGGCCGTTGCGAACGGCGAACACGGCGGGAATGCCTTCGACCTGGAATGCCTGAGCGAGTTCGGGGTTCTCGTCGGTGTTCACCTTGGCAAGCAGAAATCCACCATCTTTCTCGATGGCGAGTTTCTCCAACAGAGGAGCAAGAGCACGACACGGCTCGCACCACGGCGCCCAGAAGTCGATGACCACCGGCCGGTCGCGCGACGCATTGACGACAGCTTCCTGAAAGTTGTCCATCGAAACTTCAACGATCCACGGCGAGTGCGCCACGATGCACCTCTGTGATCCCTGAGAGCGTTTAGGCGAAGTCCGTGCGTCACCATTCTCGGTTGGAAGGGTTGTCTTCAACGTATGGTGATCGAGCTTGGTTTCCACCACCGTTGCGTCGCCCTTGCCAATCGGCGAACGCACAGGTATAGTTTGGTGAGTGGACTTCTGGCCACACTCAAAATACAGTTTGGGGATTGGTGTAACGGTAGCACGACTGACTCTGGATCAGTTAGTCATGGTTCAAATCCATGATCCCCAGCTTACGAACCCCCGTCAACCTCGTGGTTGCCGGGGGTTCTTATTGTGTCTGCACAGCAGGATGCCAAAACCTCCGCCATCTCGACGGTTTTGAAATCGTCGCTTGTTCACTGACACCAAACATCTCGCCACACTGGCCAACCTCACCGAACTGGATCTGTGCCAGACTTCATTCACGAAGTCCGGAGTCGAATAGCTCCAGAGTGAGTGAAAAAGAAAGAGCCTGCAAGTGCAGGCTCTTGAGAGCGGAGAGGGCGGGATTCGAACCCGCGGAGGGGTTTTACCCCCTCGCCGCTTTAGCAAAGCGGTGCTTTCGACCACTCAGCCACCTCTCCGAATACTTGCAACATCTATCCTGTGAATCGTCTTGCCGCCACTCACTTCTATTGTTGAAGTTACTTGCACACCATCCGCGAAGAGTGACACTCGTTGTGATGGAGTGGTTCGCCAATCTCCGTAGCATCTTACTACGCCGGCAACGCTGAGCAAGTCCTCCTCCAACTTCTGTGTGTCAGGGATACTCCCCGCCAGTGAAGATGAGTCACGCTGAACGCCGGAACCTGGAGCGCCAAGGAGAAGCCCAACGATGTGGACCCAAACTTATGACCCGCTTGGGTCCGCTCTCCTTTCACCACTGGCGGCCGCGGTGCCCGTCGTGGTGCTTCTTGGCTTGCTCGCCAGCGGTCGGGTAACCGCTCCCCTCGCCGCGCTCGCGGGTCTGGTGGCCGCGTTCCTGATCGCGGTCTTCACATTCACTCCTCCCGAAGCAAACACTCCCGATGGTTCTGGAGTTGAAGCGTGGGCCGGCACAATGACAGCCGCGGCGTTGTACGGAGCTGCGTTCGGACTGCTCCCCATCGGCTGGATAGTTCTCAATGCTGTTTTCCTCTACACCCTGACCGTCGAGACCGGAGCTTTCGACATTGTGAAGCGATCCGTGCTTTCGCTCTCCGACGACCGCCGAATTCAGGCTCTACTCATCGCTTTCTGCTTCGGAGCCTTTCTTGAAGGAGCAGCGGGATTTGGAACTCCGGTCGCGGTCACTGCGGCTCTGTTGGTCGGCTCCGGGTTCAAACCACTTCACGCGGCGGGGCTGGCTTTACTCGCGAACACCGCTCCGGTTGCCTTCGGCGCGCTGGGAACTCCAATCACGACTCTCGCACGAGTAACCGAACTCGACGAATTGAAGCTCAGCGCGATGGCCGGCCGGCAACTCCCATTCTTCTCGCTTCTGGTGCCGGCCTGGATGGTCTGGGTGATGGCCGGCTGGCGTGGCGTGCGCGGGGTGTGGCCAGCGCTCTTAACCTGTGGAGGAACGTTCGCGCTCGTTCAGTTCCTCGTCTCGAATTATCACGGCCCGTGGTTGGTGGATGTCATCGCGGGCGTTGTGTCGATGGTCGCGCTGGCTGGGCTGCTGCGGTTCTGGCAACCGGCCGAGACCTGGCGCTTTCCTTCAGAAATGCGGAACGTTTCAAATGCGGAATTCGGAATGCGGAATGCGGAATCCCAAACCGCAGAAACGCCGACTGCCGATTCTCCCATTCCGCATTCCGCATTCCGCATTCCGAATTCCTCTGAGATTCCGCATTCCGAATTCCGCATTCCGAACTCAGAGGGTTCCCCGCTCCGCGCATATGTGTGGGCGTGGATGCCGTGGGTGTTTCTGACGGTGTTCGTGTTCGCCTGGGGGTTGCCACCTGTCAAGAGAGCGCTGAACACTCTTACTCCGCGATGGGTGATACCGGAACTCCATCAGGCAATTGTTCGAACCGCCCCGGTCGTAACGAAGCCAAAGCTCGAAGACGCCCAGTTCGACTTCTCCTGGCTTTCCGCGACCGGAACGGGCATCCTCCTGGCGGCGGTCGCGTCAGCGTTTTGGCTGAAAGTGTCTCCGGGTCGATTTGTGCGCGTGTGGCTCCAGACAACGTACCGGATGCGCTGGCCGCTCGTGACAATCTCGGCGATGCTGGCGATTGCGTTCACAACCCGATTCAGCGGCATGGACGCAACGATGGGCTTGGCGATGACGCGCACCGGAGCGATTTATCCGCTGTTCGCGGCTCTGGTTGGCTGGCTCGGTGTTGCACTGACCGGCTCTGATACTTCCTCCAACGCCATGTTCGGAGGGCTTCAAGTGGTGACCGCGACTCAACTGGCCGAAACCGGCGTGTTACCGCTCGACCCCACACGAGCCGCGATCCTTCTGGCCTCGGCAAACAGCACGGGAGGAGTTATGGGGAAGATGATCGATGCTCAGAGCATCGTGGTCGCGGGTGCCGCGACCGGACAGACAGGTCAGGAAGGAGCGGTTCTGCGATACGTCTTCGCGCACAGTGTCGCGCTGGCCGTGTTAGTCGGGCTGGTCGTGCTTCTTCAAGCGTATGTGTGGACGGCCGCGATTCCCGAATGATACCGAATTGCATTGAATCGTTCTGATACCAGAGTGGGTGGATGGGTTGTTGTGTGTTGTGTCAGAGGCGGGCGGATCAGCGAGCGTGTCTGAGGGGCGGCGTTCCCCTCCCCCCCGCCACCCCCCGGTTTTCTTCTTGCTCTCTTTCGCCCATGTTTTGTGGGGTTAGGTGCGTTTTGGAGAGGGGCCATGTGGCCTTTATCGCGAGCAAACGCTGGAATTCATGGGGTTTAGAAAGGCCACCCCCTGGCCTCAATGCCTCACGCTTGGTTTGCGCTGGGTCGGGTGGCTGCCGGCGCGCAGGGTGGTCGGTCTGGGGTGCCGGTTCCCTCTCCTCCAGTATGCGCCATTACTGTACAAAAGTCAACTACGAAATTGGATTTTGC
>JAKEEV010001128.1 GCA_022616395.1 Planctomycetia bacterium
GTCATCAGAGAACAGTCAGCAGAGAAGACAGACCAGAACGGCCCTCCACTGATTACTGATTACTGATTACTGATTACTGATCACTGATCACTGATCACTGATCACTGTCCTGTTATGCGGCTACTTCGCGTGACTTCATCAGATAATACGCCAGGATCGCCCACGGTAACAGGTAACCAAACGTGATGAGGAGGTTCACCACCAGATATTCGGCGTTGATATTGAACCCCTCGGCGACAAAGTGTCCCCAACTGAACGATTCCACGTCCGGGATCACGTTTTGGACTCGGCGGTAAAGCCACGCCACTCCCTTGTCGGCAAACAGGATCGTTTTTATCCCGGCTGAATCGGACAGCGGGGTTGTGGGTTGCTCGGCTTTCACCAAGCGCGACATGCTCTCGAATGGCCCCCCTCCGACGTTGCGGTTGTTGGCCATGTCGTTCAGGTGATCGCCAAACAGCCCGACGATGTAGATCCCGGTGGTCAGAATCATGACCAGAATGCCGCTGAGGTAGGTACTGCCCGCCACGGCCAGCCCGATGACCAGGCACAGCCGACACCACAGTCCGACCGTGCCCTTGAGGAAGTTGACCGCGTAGGGCATCTCGTTACGGAGCAGATAGAGGTCCGGTTCGGCCATGCCCAGAAGTTGCCCCTCGCTCTCGCACTTCACATAGACACTCAGACGCGGAAGTGGCTTCCCATCGACACCTTTTTCGGGTTGGCCCTGGTTGGCGTTGCGGAACAGTCCCGCGGGCACCTCGATGCCCATCACCCGGTAGTCGAGCACTTCCTTTCCGCGAACCTCATAGTACCCGAACCGTTCCGCCAGTGCGTTGACCGCGATCCAGCCCGGCTCGCCGGGGCGTGCCCCGTTGGGGTTCTGGCCCTTGTCTACATACTCCTCGACTGCCTTGCGGTATTCGTCTTCCTTCGCCTTGTCGACCCACTGCCACTCGCCCTTGTGCTGCTTCTCCGGCTGGCGCTGGGGAGATTGGTAAGTCACGAACCGGAATGTGACACTCACGCCCTTGTTCTGTTCGCCTTTGGTCATGCGGAAGATGTCAAAGGTGAACTCGACCGGCACCCGAGCGCCCTCGGCCGTCTCCATCTCGGAAGGCAGAGTCGCGAAGTGCCAGATCGCTCGTTGCGGTGATTCGCTGTGGCCGGCGATGTAGCGCCTGTAATCGAATTCGCGGCCGACGTTGGTCCCCTCGAATTCCTTCTTCTCCATGCGTTCCGCGGCCGGCAGGCTCTTGAACTCCAGTTTCCCACGATGAGGAACACGCGCCTTGTAAGTCTCCGCGCGTGCCGACTCCGAGATGTTGCTGTTGGTCACCAGTACCAGAGTGACTCCCGTCAGGGCAAGCAACACGAGACTCATGAGCGATACGTAGCCGACGAACCGGCCCAGTACGATCTCGAATCGCTCCACCGGCTTGGTCACGACCGTGTAGATGCTCAGGCTCTTCACGTCCTGGTCAATGCCCAGCGAGGCGATAATGCCCGCGGGGATGAGTGTCAGGAGCGTCAAGACAACAGTGACAAAGGCGGTCGTGGTGCGCAATTCGTCTTCTGGCTTACCGGTGTAGAACCACTGGAGTGGGAAGAGGAACGGCAAGGCGAAGATGAGGAAGACCCAGAGCAGATTGTTCCTCACGCATTCCTTGAAGCTGAGTTTGGCAATCGCCCAGACCGGCCCTTCGGCCTCGAAGAGCATCAACACCGCCAAAGCCGACACGAACACGCCCAGCGCCACCAGTAGCACGCCGGTCCAGATGTTCACCAACTGAGTCGCACCCACCGCGAAGAGGATCACTCCCACAAGAGCGTAAACCCCAACGGCAGCGACCAGCGCGATCACCCGGTTGGGGGTCAAGAGCGTGGCCGCGTAGGAGCGAAGCGTGTTGATGAAGCGTGTAATTCCCGAACTTCCAAACGAGATGTTCCGCCGGGCGATCTTGATGAGGTCGCGTGTGAATGGCTCGGCGATGCCCAAAAGCGCGAAGAAACCCGCGATCATGAGCAACATCGGGCGCAGTTCGGGATGCCAGGCGGGCGGTTCAATCTTCACCGGCATGCCGGGCGGTGGAGGCGGTTGTTCGGGAGGCGCGATGTCCTGGCCAAAGAGTTGCGTCCGGTTCGGTCCTTCGAGCAACAACAGAGCGGCCACTCCAGAGTAGCAGATCAGGGCGATTGCGCCCATCGTGAGCATCCAGGTCGAGACCGGCACCCGGAGCCGCTCGGATTCGGACTTGTCCGTTGGTGTGGAGAGCGCGTAGGCGAGGTAGGCGATCAGCCCGACGGCGGCGAACCCGCCCGCGTCCTGGAGCCACGCCTGAATCAAACCGGGAATCTGGGCGTACCCCCAGGGTTCGCCTCGATCCAGTTGCAGAATGCCGAATAGCTCCGACATCACGCTCTCTGCCTCTTGAGGTAGGTGCCGCGAGCCGAGCGGCACGGTTTTCATAGTAGTCATCACGCTCCGCGTGATGCCACCGCGAAGCGGTGGGGCGAAAGACACATCACGCAAAGCGTGATGCCGCCCCGAAGGGCAACGCCGTGAA
>JAKEEV010001129.1 GCA_022616395.1 Planctomycetia bacterium
ACTCGCAAACACCACATGACACGCGCCCTCAGCGACAAGGGAATCTTTCTCGTGACCGAGAATGGGTCGAACTACCGGGAGCCGTGGTGTGTCTTCAAACTTCCTCACAAGGAAGGACAGAAGTGGAACACACCTTACGGCAAACGAACATCCGGGCCGGTTGAGGTGGTGAAGGTGCCGGCAGGGGAGTTCGTCGCGGCTCGTGTGGACTGGGAGACGAACCCCGACGACAAGGTCAGCTACTGGTACGCGCACGGCATCGGGCTTGTGTGCATGGATGGCAGCACAAAATGGAAGCTGAAGAAGTTCACGCCCGGCAAGGAGTGAGCTGTTCGCAAGCGACGAGGGAAGGCGATATACTGGCGCTGGAGGTGCCGCGATGGCGTACAGTGCGTTTACTCTGGCTCGCGTGCAGACCGACTTCGGAATCACTGTGCAAACCGGCTTGGATCTGTTCGGCCACATTCCACCGGGGCCAGTCGATCCAGCCGTGGCTCTGTTGCTGGCGCGTCAGCGCGGACTTGCCACCACGATCAACACAGAGAAAGCACGCTCGGAAATGCTTATCGCTCCGCTTCTGACGGAGGCGTGGAGAATCGGCAACGGGCGAATCGCATTTTACTCCGGTGTCGCGTTCGACGTGGACGCGGCGGCGGAGTTGACTGGCGTGTGCGACTTCATCTTCGGCTATCCGCCACAACTCGATACGGTCACCGCGCCTGTGCTGATGATTACCGAAGCGAAGAACGAGAGCATCATGGGTGGTTTGGGTCAGTGTGCCGCGTCGATGGTTGCCGCGTTGCGATTCAATCGCACGCAGAACCCGGAGATCACCACGGTCTACGGATGCGTCACGGATGGCGAGGGGTGGAAGTTTTTACGTCTGACCGGAACGACACTCGAAGTCGATGTGTCCGAATACCTGATCGCGGAGCCAGCCCGCATTCTTGGCGTGATCTTGCACTTCGTTGGACTGGCACCAGCAGCCCCTGCCGCCGCGTGACGGGATACTTCAGCGGCTCAAGCCCCAGAGTGGTTCGCTCGCGGGAGCGCGGCCGGTGCCGAGTGCGCGATCAATGAAGTTGAGCGGCGCGTAAAGCAGCACGCAAGCGCGATGCTTCTTCCGCCAGGCTTCTGTGTTCTCGGGGAAGAAGTAGTAGAACCCGTGCATGTTGTACTGATCGGCCTCGGCGTACCCGTGACGAGACAACCGCAGATACGAACCGAGATACACCTCGAAGAGAAGCATGGCAAGCAAAAGGAATCGGCGACGGGTCATCATGGAAATGCCCTCCGCCAAAGAGAACGACCGCCCGGAGCGACCATTTCGCGCTCCGGGCGATCTTCACGTTGAACGCGGAAGGTGATCCCGGTCAGTCTTTCTTCTTCATGTTACCGGTTTCTGCCAGTTCCATCGTCATGTTCACATCCTGCATCAGGACGTTGCCGGTCATGGTCATCTTCACCATGCCCGCAGGCAGATCCTTCGCCGTCCACGCCTTGATCTCGCCGGCGAAGTCGATGTTCATCAACTTCGCGGTGAACTTGTAGGTCGTCCAGGCGCAGTCATATTCCTTGCCGTTAACCTTGATCTTCTCCTTCCCCTCTTTGAGCTTTTCGATCTTGGCGTCTCCACCGATGGGAAGCTGGCCCGCCTTGGTCGGGTCGAACGGCTTGGTCAGGTCGATCTTCTCTTCCTGTTCGGGCAGGTCCGTGTCTCCGAGCTTGCCGGAGAACTTGATGGTGACCTGTTTGTCGGTCTTGGCGGTGACGATTTGGGTGAGAGTGCCATCGAGCGGAATCGGGCCGGCCTTCCCCTTGATGGTGTACTTCACATAATCGCCGACCTTGGCATCCTTGTAGGGGTTCACTTCGTCCGCGGCACGAACCGCCAGCGGTGCAATGGCCAGGGCGAGAAGAGCAGCAAACGAACGGAGGAGCATGTCGTAACCTCAAATCGGGGAGCAGGCCACCGGCCAACCGGCAAGGTATTGATACCCACCCCACGCTTCAACGTACTTCAGAGCCGAATGGATGCAAGCCGCACAATCAAGACCGAATGGCCGCAAAAAAGCACAAAAGAATACAGAAGGCAAAACAGAGTTCAATTCAATCTCTCTTCTGTCTTGGTTTCTTTTGTGCTTTTTGTGCTTTTTTGTGGCCATTCCTCTTCTGCTTTGATCGTGTCTTATCTGCGTTTATCGTGCGGCTGATCAACACGTCAGCGCGTCGATTTCAGGTAGCGATTGAGGACGCCGACGTTGTGGATGAACCTCTCCGACTTCACGACGCCTTCCTTTGGTGTAACTTTCTTGCCGGTCGCATCGCGAACGTCGCCCGGTTCGAGCCAACCGCCGTCAGCAGACTGAGCCGCGATGATCTTTCGCACGGCTTCCGCGCTCGGCGGACTCGCGGGCGGGAGTTCACGCGACTCGCCAGGTTTGAGTGCGAGTAAGCGCTTGTATTCCTTCTCAATTGAGTTTAGACGCGACGAGAAGGTAAAGCCGTAGTGTGTCGGCACATCGTCCGAGTCGTAAGTGAGCTTGTAGTCCTTCGTGAAGTACAGAGGCTTGTTCGTTTGCAGTTCGTAGAAGCGCGCCAGTTTGCCATTCGGAAGCACGCACTTCTTGAGGTACGCCAGCGCCTTTGGCATGGGTTCGAGATACTTGCGGTCGCCCGTTTCGCGATACAGCAACAAGAGAGTGTCGAGGGCGTCTTGCGACTCCAAACCAGTGATCGCGGGCGGCTCGAACTTGCGATCCCACACGGGCTGCATGTTCCGATCATACTGCTGTGCCCACGCGGGTTGCGGGTCGGGCAACTGAGCCGCGATCAGGAACTTGCCACCTTTTTCAGCCGCCGCGAGGTACTTCTTGTCGTTGTAAATGCGATGCGCGAGCAGCATTGTTGCGATCACGTTCTGCGTGATGCGGTCGTTGAGCATGTAGCAGCCGGTGAAGTCCTTCGTCCACGTCCGCGACCACTTTTCCGGGAAGCTCGCGTTCTTGATGGGGTAATGCTTCACGTCTGGCTGTTGTGTTGGGAAGCAATCGTAGTTGTGCGACCACGCTCCGATGGGATACTGCGCGTTCAGAAGTGATTCGAGCGCATACTCGACCGCGCCGTGAATCTCTTTATCCTTGAACTTCAACGCGGCATCCATTCGCATCAACAGACGCAGAGCCGCGGGCGTTGTGTCATCGTCGAGCGTGGTGATGTCGCCCTTGTATTGCCGCTTCTTCCACACATCCCAGCCGCCGGGCGCGGGAGTTTTGGGAATGAACTGGCGACTGCCCTTCTCGCTGTCGCGATAGATGAACGCTTTTCGCTTCGCGGGGTCGAACTCGACGCGGTAATTCCATCCGCCGGAGCGGAGTTGCCCCTTCACCAGTGCGCGTGTCGCATCGAGAGCCGCTTTCAGATGAAGCTCATCGCCCGTCACCTCATACGCATCGAGGAACGCCATTCCGACCGCGGGCGTGCCTGGAGGCTGAACCCAGATCGTTCCCGGCCCCGCAACGCCCTCTCCTTCGCGGAGTTTCCCATCAAGACTCGACACCCACGCATAACCGCCATGATCGGCGATCTTCGTGTGGAAGAACTTCGTTGACTTCTGGAGCGCGGCCTTCACCTCATCCGCCGATGGCTTGTCCTGCGCCGACGCGAAGGCAGTGAGAGCAAGAATCAACGCGAGAGTGAAGGCGGAACGTGCAAGCATGGAAGAATCTCCTGCGGCTTCGGACGCCGAAAGTAGGTGCCGCCTGCCGGGCCGGGCTTTCATAGTAGTCATCACGCTCCGCGTGATGGCCGCTCCAAGAGCGGCGCAGAGAAAGACACATCACGCGGAGCGTGATGGCCGCTCGAAGAGCGGCGCTTTCTCTCCGCAACGCAGCAACGACATATTACGCAGCAGACAATCCGCCGCTTGCGCGGCGGCATCACGCGGAGCGTGATGACTACTATGAAAGCCCGGCCCGGCAGGCCTACCAACGTCACCCACCCCTGAGCAGCTTGGCAATTGGGCGCGTTTGGTCGAAGTGGTCCATCACCAGAATCGCGACAACCGTCAGCGGCACTGCCAGGAACATGCCCGGAAGACCCCACAAGAGTCCCCAAAACGCCAGTGAACCCAAAATCACCAGCGGGCTGACACCGACCGCGTTGCCGATAATCATCGGTTCCAACACCGACGCCGAGAGCACGTGACACGCGAGCAACAACCCGGCCGCCGCGAACGGTTCCCATGTCGGCCCGTACCACAGGAAAGCAAACGCCACCGGAAAACAGTAAGCGATCACGCTCCCGATGTAAGGGATGAAGTTGCACAGGAAGGTCAATAGCGCCCACAACAGCGCGAACTTCACTCCCACAATCCACAACACGATCCCCACCGGCACCGCCAGCACCAAACTCGACTTCACCTTCGCCTTCAAGTAACTGATGATCGCCGAACTCACTTCACCGGCGATCTGCAAGATCTCTTCGGCCCGCTCTGGTGTGTAAGCCCGGCGAACGCGGTCAGGGAACCGCGAGCCTTCCAAAAGCAAAAAGAGCAAGTAGAGCGCGACCACACACGCTTCGAGCATCGCGTCGGCCGCGACAGTGAGGACTGGCCGCACGACCTGGGTCATTTGCTCCGTTATCTTCTCTTCGGGTAGCTTGCCGTCCTTCGCTGATGCGACCCACGGCGCGCCGGTCGCGAGTGACTCCTCTGCCTCCCGAACCAGATCGTTGGCGCGCCTCTGGAGTCGCGGAACGTCATCGGAAAGCGCCAGAATGCTCGCGTAAGTCACGAACGCCAAGAGCAACAACACACCAGCGGTCAAACCCGCGAGAAGGCCAATCGACGCGGGCGTGCCCACGTGCTTTCGCAATCGCGAGTGATAGGGCATCAGGACATAGGCCAGAAAAATCGCGACAAGCAGCGGCCGCAAGAGCGGGGCGAGTTGAATAAGCAAGTACCAGCCGGCCGCGGCTCCGCTGAGCGTCAACAGGATAACCGCGACCTTGAGAAGCGTGTCCCGGTCGCGCCAACGCGATCGGCGGTGTGCGTGCGTGTTGTCTGGGGCACTCATGGTCGGTCTTCGGTGGGTCGAGTTTGAGGTGGGTGAAAGCGCTGACGCATTCCAGAAGCGCTCTTGCGTGCCGACTGTCCTGGCGCCGGGCCATCTTACCCCAATCCCCACGCCAAACCACGCTGCACCGCTTCAAACAGGAGAACGCGAGAGCGGGTGTCGGTGTGTTGCCCTCGCGGGCAGAAAACGCACCAGATACGAGCAGCAAAAGAGTTTCGATCCCACAATACGCAGAAAATAATGAGTACCAAAGTCCAGAAAAAACAGCGAGTTATGAGAATCATCCGCGGAACCGGGAACTCGGCCTTGGTGTTGCACTACATAGTGGTGTAAGGTTTCCTGGCGCAAGCCAGTACCTCCCTCCGGATGGAAGGAAGAGAGAACTCCCACCCCTCTGTTCGCACTTGCTGCCGGCCTGGAACACCGGACGCCAAGACGTGAACAGTCCTCAACCGATGCGGAACCGTTCGCGTTACCCGCGACCGTGTGTTCCGAAGACGAACGCTGGATGACACACGAACTGATTCGGTCGTGGCATCCACGAGCCATCGGATTTCCCCGTCGCCCTCGTCCCGAACCACGCCGTTGCGCGGTTTTGGTGCGCTGTCGGCTTGCCCTCCCGCCGGGTGCCTCTGCACCCTCCCCGACTGGTTCGTTCCAACGGAGACGCTCCTGTGTTCAGTTACCAACTCTCCCATCGCCGCATCTTCCTGACGCTGGCTACACTCGGACTCCCCACGGCCCTCTTGATGTTCGCTGATCCGACCTGGGCAAAGTCGTTAGGTGTGGATGTCTGGAATATGCCGGCCCTTCAACAAGAGACCCGCGACGCCGACGCCCACCACGCGGAACTCGACATCGAGAACGCCGCGCTGTTGCGTCGCATCGAGGTGAAGGAGACGCTGATCCGCGATCTGATCGAGGAACGAACGACGCTGACCGAAGTGACGGCACAGTTTCACGAGATGAATGTGGTCCGCCCCCAGTACATGGTCGTCATCCGCGTCAGTTTTCCCGGAGACACGGATGAAGAGAAGATGGCCCGCAACGTGATCTCCTTCGCGCTCCCCCGCGTCGAGCCGGAAAAGCGCGAGGCGCTTGAACGTCGGTTGGAAGCCGAACTCCAACAGATGCTGGCCACCAGCGCCAGCCGCTAACCACTCTCCTGATGCCCCAAATTGGGGCACCTCTCCCTCGATGACCCGGCCAAATGGAACCGGGTCGAGCGCGCTCAGCGTCTTGCGCTGGCGTTCGCTGATCCTTCACGAGGGTTTCCCATGATCGTAATCCGCCGATCCGGTGCCGCGTCCGCTGCCGTCCTGGTGGGATTGACCGCGAGTTGGATGGCCGCACATTTGCTGGCACCGGACTGGTCCCGCCGCGCTGGGCTGGATGTCTGGAACCTTGC
>JAKEEV010001130.1 GCA_022616395.1 Planctomycetia bacterium
CTCGTGGGGTTGGTGGAAATCGCTGAAGTTGGCACTGACTCCCGAACAGCGCAGCGCTCTGGGACGCGGTGCCCGAAGGTGTACGAAGTCATCGAGACGAAACTCTCTTGAAGTGAGAAGACTCATGGCGAAGCAAAAGACTGCAAAGGCTCCTCCTGCGTCCGCGACTCACTTCGTGGTGTCGCGAGTGAACTGGCGAGTCGCGGGAATGGAGCGTGTGTTCGTGAGGTTGCCGGGGGATGTTCGCGTGTCCGCGTTCGACACAGTGGAATCGGCGGAAGCGGATCGTGCTTCTCGTGAAGCAGCCGCACGCAAGCTCGTCAACCCGTTCCAGTGCGGTTTGAACTGGAGCGACCGTTCGCACCTCCCCGAAGCCGTCTTCCGGGACTTCATCAAGGACGCAGGGATCGAACCGCCAACGATTGTGCCGGTCGAGATCGATCCGGATGCTCCGCGACAGGTCCGGCGGAAGTTGAAGAAGGAAAAGGCCGCACCGGAGGGCGCGTTCCCCGACTGGGCCGCGTGGTGGGAAGCGACCGAGGAGCAACTTTCCGCCGAGCAACACGCTCGCGTGTGGGAAGGACTCGATCGCGTGAGGTTCTTCCAGGTGGAAGAGAGGCCGAAGCGAACGGTTGTGTTCGCGGTGGTCGAGATTGCGTGGAATTACAACGATGAGTGGTATTACCCCGAACCCGAAGGAGGAGCAGCTCACACCGCGTATCGCACTCGCGAGCGTGCGGAAGTCGAATGCGAGCGCATGAACGCGGAGGCGCGCGAGCAGTGGCGAAGGAACCTTCACTTGCCCGCTCTCGGCGTGGAGCCAGTCGGCGAAGGCTACGAGGCGTTTCCCTTCGACATGCAGGACCGGCCGTTCCCCGGAGAAGACCCATTCGCTCCCAAACGCCAGCCACCCGCGCGCCCGTGGGAGGACCGGAAACACTATTCGCATGGCAAGTTCGGGGTGGATGAAGTGCCGTTCTACGAAGTGATTGAGTTCGAGTTACCGGAGGGCGAATGACATGGCTCGCGCTCGTACTCGTGCCCCGTCGCTGTGGGTCATCACGCGCTACGCTCCGTCATCGTCGCGGTGGAGCGAGAGGGTGGAGTTTTACGTTCGTCAGTCCGAACGCCCCAGCGGGATTCCGCTGCAAGGCTTCTCGGACGAGAAAGCCGCCGAAGCGGAGCGTGACCGACTCGAACGAGAAGCTCGTTTGTCCATGCCCATCGGCCCGTTCCTTCGCGAGTTTGTGCCAGGTGGCATCACTCACATCACCGACGCAGCGAAAGTCGCCGGCGTACCACTTCCGGACTTCAGCAAACTTGGCCCGGCCGCGGGACCGACCACTCTCCCCGGTGGTGGGCGCAGTTACGGTCAGGAGTATTTCGACTACAGCGACCGCGTGCATCAGGCGGTTGAAGCGTGGTGGGCTTCGGTCGTGGCCAACATCACGCCGGAAGCAAACGCGACTCTCTGGGACGAACTGTTCCCTGAGTTCGCGTTCTACACGCTCTCGCGCGTGCTGCTGGAAGAGTAAATCAGAGCCGCGACCGTCAGGGAGCGATTTTCGTGCCCCGCTCCCTAACGGTCGCGGCTCTGATTTACTTCGGTGGCGACTCAAGCGCCTTAATCACCTTGTCGAAGTCGAGCTTCTTCGCCACATCTGGAAGTTCCAGCCCCGCTCCGCGTTGCTCGATAATCAGCACCTTGTCGTCGGCCAGCACCACGACCAGCTTCCGATTGACCTTGTCGAGATCATCCGCCTTCATGCGGTCCCACAAGTACGCCCGCTTCTTGTTCACTTCGAGCGATTCCGGCGCGGGCTTCTCTTTCTTCATCGCCTCCGCGGAATACTGCACCTTGAACTTCGGATCGCGGGCGATCGTGATGGTGAGAACTTCAAATCGCCCACCAAGCCACTCGTAAGTGGTCGATTGGCTGTAGACGGTCGGCTTGTCTCCCTTCTCGACTTTCGGCGCGCTCACCTTGCGGTCGAAGTTGCCGAGCGTGGGGAACAATGCGTCCCACCCCTTTGGGTCGGCTGTTGGAATGAGCATGGTGCAGAGTAGAACTGTCGCGATCATGGGAACCTCCGAGGTGTTGACCGCTCCCTTGCGGTCGCGGCTCGTTGGTTGCTTCACGAGCCGCGACCGCAAGGGAGCGGTTGCTCTCTCACACCCACAGCTTCATCTTCGCTTTCAGTTCGGCCGGGAGCTTCACGTCGAGCAACTTCCGCACCTCGTTCGGATGATACCGCGTGCTGAAGTGAGCCGCGACGATCAACTCATTCTTGAACTGGGCCGCGCGCTCGATGAAGTCGTCCAGATGCATGTGCCCGAACTTGTGAATCTTGTCTCGGCGGTGGCTGGCTCGAATGAAACTCAACTCCGTGATGAGAATCTTCGCCTCGAAGCACGCGGGGTTCTTGTCTAACCCCGCGGGGGCCGTGTCTCCGGTGTACGCGACAAGCGGAATGCGAACCTCGCGCGTGATCGCGACTCCGCTGAGCTTCAGATCGCGAATCTTCTCGCCCGGCAGCCCCACGAACTCGTCCTTGAGCTTGTTCCGACGCTCCCAGACAACAAATCCGCGGCTGGGGATCGTGTGGACGGTGTCGAACACCGAGACGACCTGTTCGCGGCTCAGTTCGATCTCGTCACCGGCCTGCACGCTCTTCAGTTCGGCGAGCTGCCGTCCGCGGTCGAGCCGGTGCATGATGACCATGAGCTTTTTCACATCGTCGAAGCTCTCGGCGGGGACGTAGATGGTCGGCGGGTCCATCTTCATCATTCGTCGGCGTGCAACATACACCGGCAGCGCCGCGACGTGGTCGAGGTGCGTGTGAGAAACGAACCAGGTGGGTGTTCCCATGAAGTCCCACGGTTGAGCGCCGAGATCGAAGCCGACTTTCAGTTCGGGAATGCGCCAGTAGCTCTGCACGGCCGCACGCGACCACCCTTCGATAGTCAGACCGCCGTGAGCAAGCGACTGATACGGAGCGTTATCCACCGGCCGATCCGCGTTCATGGAAACTCCAGGAGAACCCAAACTTCCCAACTTCTCACTACAGGACACCCACCGCCACGGTTCGGGTTCATGCACCGTTGCTGATTCGCGCACAAGCGTTACTCATTCAGACTGGAAGGTAGAAGAAGGTAAGTCAACGTGTCGAGTGGGAAACTCGATTCGCCAGAGCGCAAGGAGCACAGCGTCGGGCATTTGGTTCACGTCAGCCGGGAATCGCGGTTGACCGGCCCCACCGAGAACGGCATAAACCCGACTTCGAGTTGGAGAAGCGAGGAGAGTTATGCGAACGGCACAACTTCGACGCGCGGGGATATTCGCGGTGCTGGTGTTCGCGGTAGCCAGTTCCGGCTGCGCCACGATGTCGAATGCCGAGAAAGGCGCGATCGGTGGGGGAGTGGTTGGTACGGCCGCGGGTACAGCCATCGGAGCAGCGACAGGCGATCCACTTCTGGGTGCCGGAATCGGCGCTGCGACGGGAACCCTTGGAGGAGCGCTCCTCGGCAAGTCGATTGACCGAGACGAGCGCAGGGAGCGCGAGATTAACCAGGCGGCCGCAGTTGCCGCGGCTCAAGCTCAACAACGCCGGATGGGAATTGCCGACGTAATGGACATGGCCCAGAAGGGGCACGACGACCAGGTCATCATTAACCAGATTCGCAGCACGGGGAGTACGTTCCAGTTAAACGGCTCTGATCTGGACATGCTCAAGAACTCGGGTGTCTCCGCGCGTGTGATCGCGGAGATGCAGGCCGCGCGCCCGGTCGCTGCCCCTGGGCGTGTCGTTGTGCGCGAACAGCCGACCGTGATTTACGGCGCTCCTCCGTACTATGTGCGTCCGGCACCTGTCATCGTCGTTCCGCGTCACCATTGCCACCCGCGACCCTATTACAGCGCCGGGATTCACTACCACTGGCGTTAACATCTGTCAGTGAAGTCTTTGGGGTTCGAGGGCTGCGCCCATGACCGCCGTGTGGCAGTTCCTGCTCACCCACTTGGAAGCCATCACGCTTTGGACGAGCATCTTTGCCGCGACCGCCGGGTTCATCGCTCTCTGCTTGGTGTGGCAGGCTTGGTCGTGGCTGAGTCAGTGGTATCGGGAGTTCTGGGCCAAGTGTGCGGTCGCTGGATTCCGGGCGATTGCCGCTGTGTCGGCAGTCGCGGCCAAGGCGGCTCCGACGAAGGTGGAGCAACCGCTCCTTGAGCAGCCGTGGGTTTCGACGCTCGTGATCGCAGCCGCCGGCTACCTGTTCTGGGAAGTCGCGGGGGCCATCGGCGACCACAGATATAAGGCCGCCAAAGAGAAGACCGCCGCGGACTACCAGAAACAGATCGACGAACTGAAGCAAGCTCATCAAGACGCGCTGGAAGAAGCCAACCAGGACAGAGACGATGCCCGATTCCAAACGCTTCAACTTACTTGGCTGTTAGCTCACCTCCGTGAGCTGGCGAACGAAAAGCGCCAGCGGGTTCGTCGTGTCGTGCAGGCGACCGCGAGTGCCCGAGCGTCCATTCAACAGGTGCGGACCGGACTTGACCCGGCCGAGCAAGTCCACATCCTCCTCGAGTGGTTGGCGTTTCTCTTCCACGTCGAGGCTGTCCACACCGACAGCCAAAGGCACAACCAAAACTTCCGCGTCGGTCTTTTTGCTGAGAAGGACGGGCGGCTGGAACCACTTGATGCCTTCGACCTCGCCACCCGTCAGCACGACCCGTTCTCGTCCTACCAGCAGCACGCCGACCGCTACCGCTTCGACAACACCACAAACCCATCTCACGCCGTCCGCTGTGTTCGCGAGGGACGAACGCTCATTGTCGCGGACTGTGCGGAAGAGCCAGGATTCGAGTTCTTCCACGACCGGGAGCGAAATGATACCGAGTTGGATTGAATCGTTCTGATACCAG
>JAKEEV010001131.1 GCA_022616395.1 Planctomycetia bacterium
CCCGCAGTTCGTCTTGTGGGACGCGGAGACCGGCAAGTGGCTGAAAACGGACAAACTGCCGAACCTTTTCCGCGGCGCGGAGATATCGCCGGACTGCAATTTCTTCTCCGGTGACTTCGGTCAAGTGATCGCGGTCGCGAAGCCAGAGAAGAACTTGCTTTCGGAGGCCGCCGGGTTGGGTCGGGGACTACGGCCCGGCGTCTTCTCGGACGACGGCCAATGGTTGACGCTGGTGACCTACGAGGACGACAACAACGAGCCGAAGTTTTCCGCAGGTGTCGTGTCCACCGCGACGTGGCGCGTCGCCTGCTCCGTTCCGATGCCGAAGCACGGCTACGCGGTGCTCTCGCCGGATTGCCGGACGCTCGCCACTGCGGCCGGCGACACGTTGGAGTTCTTCGAGGTGGAAACTTCCAAGTCCATCGGCCGGTATCGTTTGCCTGTCGGCGACTGGACAAAAAGACATTTGCCGTACGCTTTCACGGAGATTCTTCGCTTCACGCCCGACGGCACGAAGTTGATTAGCGGGCACCTTGATACAACCGCGCTTGTGTGGCCAGTTCCCCCGCGGCCCAAGAAGTGACAGCAAACCCTTTCCTCTCAAAGGAGGCCATCTTGAAACGTTTCACTCTCGCCCTTGTCGCTCTCGTCGCGATACCAGCATTCGCATACTCCGCGCCGGAGGTATCCACTCCTCCGAGCGATCTGGCCGATTACGTCACCAAGAAAGACAACTCGTTCGCCTGGAAGTTGGTGGACAAGAAAGAAGCTGCCGCTGGCACCATTTACGAAATCGATCTCATCTCGCAGACCTGGCACGAGATCAAGTGGGATCACAAGATGCAGATCTTCGTGCCCAAAAGCGCCAAGCCGCAAGCAACAATGGTGCTGTGGAACCAGGGAGGAACCCCGAACGCATTGTCCGGGGTGCTCGGGCTATCCATCGCTGATCGCGTCAAGGCACCGGTCGCGTTCCTGTTCGGTGTACCCAAGCAACCGCTCTTTAACGGCAAGCGCGAGGATGCGCTCATCGCCGAGACGTTCGTGCGCTATCTCGACACCAAAGACGGCACCTGGCCGTTACTCTTCCCGATGGTCAAGAGCATTGTCAGCGCGATGGACGCGCTTCAGGCGTTCGCTAAAGAGGAGTGGAAGTTCGAGGTGAACTCGTTCGTAGTGACTGGTGCTTCCAAACGTGGATGGACAAGCTGGTTGACCGCGGCCAGCGGAGACAAGCGCGTGAAAGCGATCGCGCCGCTCGTCATCGACACACTGAACATGCCCGTGCAGATGAAAAACCAGGTGAAGGCGTTCGGCAAGCCGAGCGCGATGATCAAGGATTACACCGACCGCAAGCTCGTGCCGATTCCGGACACAGCGGAAGCGAAGAAACTCTGGCAGATGATCGACCCGTGGGTGTATCGCGAAAAGATCACGGTGCCGAAGATGCTTATCAACGGCACTAACGACCCGTACTGGCCGCTCGATGCCCTCAATTCATACTGGGACGACCTCAAGGGCCAGAAGTGGGTTCTCTATGTGCCCAACGCCGGGCACGATTTGCGCGAGAGGGACAAGGACGGCAAGAAGGAACTGCTGCCGACCCGCGCGGTGAACACGCTGGCCGCGTTCTGCTACAGCCAGATTTACGATAAGCCGATGCCGGGCTTAACGTGGGTGTGTGATGAGAAAGCCGGCGTGTGCCGGTTGGTGACGAAGTCGGATGCGAAGGCAAAGGCCGTGAGAGTGTGGAAGGCGGAGTCCGATACGCGCGATTTCCGTCAAGCTCGGTGGGTCGAAGATCGCGACGCCAAGTTGCCGGTCGAGGTGAGAGCACCGGCGAAGGGCTTCGTCGCTTTCTTCGCCGAAACCGAATACGAGATGGACAAGCTCACCTTCACGCTCAGTACGCAACTGCAGATCCTGGAAGCGAAGAAGTAGCCCAAAAGTAGCAGGCATTCGCTGGGTGCCATTCTTCAGAGTAGTCATCACGCTCCGCGTGATGCCGACGCGAAGCGGCGGGATTTCTTTCGCTCGCTGCGCTCGCGACCATCACGCGGAGCGTGATGACTACTCTGAAGGCGAAGAGAAAGACACATCACGCTCCGCGTGATGACTACTCTGAAGAAGTCACTCGATGCCCTGGGATTTCGCACGCGAACTTGAGAGGTGGGGGCCGCGGGGAAGTGACAGGGCTTCGTCACTCTCCGCGGCTCGTGCTTATTGCGCGCACGTCGCCAAATCGCACTACGAGAACTTCACCGTTGTGTCGCTCTTTCTCCCTCGGCGGCTTATCCGGCATTTCCACGCGGTCTATGCGTATTACCGATGGTCGGATGATCTGGCGGACGAAACCGGCGGCGGGCAAAACGCGCTTGACCTCATCATGTGGTGGCGGGAGCAACTTCGCGGATGTTATTCGTCCGCGGGATGCTTGAAGATGCCCGATCCGCGGCAACCAGTGATGATCGCGCTTCGAGAAACAATCCGCCGGTTCGACATTCCCTCTCAACCTTTCCTCGACTTACTCACGGCCTCCGAGCAAGACCAGTTCGTGAAGCAGTACGCGACCTTCGATGAGTTACTCGGTTACTGCCGCAACTCCGCCAACCCGGTTGGCCGGCTGGTGCTGTATCTCTTCGAGTGTTTCGACGAAACGCGCGCCGCGCTGGCGGATGAAGTCTGCACGGGCTTGCAACTGGCGAACTTCTGGCAGGATGTCTCGCGTGATTTCGCCATCGGGCGCATCTACATCCCGCAGGAAGATCGTCACCAATTCGGCTACAGCGACGAAGACCTCACCGCCAAGAACTGCACGCCCGCGTTCCGCTCACTGATGCGCTTTGAAGTAGATCGGGCACGCGGGTTCTTTGATCGCGGGGAGAATCTGCTTCCGCTGTTGCCGCGCGAGGCGCGTGTGGATGTCGATCTGTTCATTCGAGGCGGTCGGGCCATCCTGACGGCAATCGAGCGCCTCGACTATGACGTGTGGTCGCATCGGCCCGAAGTGACAAAGTGGACGAAGGCGAAGTTATTGCTCGGGGCGCTGGCGCGGAGATTCTGGTAACCTCTTCGGAGCCGGAAGCGTCAGCGACGGTTCTTCCTTTTCCGTCGCTGACGCTTCCGGCTCTGATTCCTCGTCGCGGGTGCAGTAAGAAACCGTTTCAAAAATATGTCGGTGACCTCAGAACATCGAGCACTCACGCCACCGGCACCGGTTTTTGAAACGATTTCTAATAGATTTTGGCGTTGTGGAGGTTTGACCCAGCCGGCTAACGCCGGCGGTTCGACAATGACCAATCCACCCAGCCGGCTAACGCCGACGGTTCGACAAAGCCCCGTCGAACCGTCGGCGTCAGCCGGCTGGGTTGCTTTCGCCAAAGCCCC
>JAKEEV010000152.1 GCA_022616395.1 Planctomycetia bacterium
CCACACTGGTTCAGTTCCACGACCGGCAAGCGGTTGTGCAAACTCCGCCCGCGTTCCCACTCTCGCAGTCAGAGATGGACGCGATCTACGATTTGCCATACTCGCGCCGACCACATCCGAGCTACACCGAGCCAATTCCCGCCTTCGAGATGATCAAGGACTCGGTCACCATCATGCGCGGATGCTTTGGCGGCTGTACGTTCTGTTCGATCACCGCTCATCAGGGGCGCATCATTCAGAGTCGTTCGCAAGAATCCATTTTGAAGGAAGTGCAGTCACTCGCGGCCGACCCACAGTTCAAGGGCGTTGTCTCCGACATCGGCGGGCCGACCGCGAACATGTACACGATGCGTTGCACGCGGCCGGAAGTCGAAGCGAAGTGCAAGCGGCTCTCGTGCGTTCACCCAACCGTGTGCAAGTTACTCGGTACCGATCACGGTCCGCTCATCGAACTCATGCGCGAAGTGCGGAACGTGGATGGCATCCGCAAGGTGTTCGTGTCATCAGGCATTCGCATGGATTTGGCTCAGATGTCGCCGGAGTATGTCCGGGAACTGGCCGAACATCACACCGGTGGGCGCTTGAAAGTCGCGCCGGAACACACAAGTCGGAAGGTTCTGGAATTGATGAAGAAGCCGAGCATCGACAACTTCGGCGGGTTTGCAGAGGAGTTTCAGCACGCCAGCGCGGAAGCCGGAAAGCCGAAGCAACAGCTCGTGCCGTACTTCATTGCCAGTCATCCTGGCTGCGATCTCGCCGAGATGATTGATCTCGCGCTTTACCTCAAGCGCAACGGCTACCGGCCGGACCAAGTACAAGACTTCATCCCGGCACCTTTCGACATCGCAACGTGCATGTACTACACCGGGATCGATCCATTCACCAAGAAGCCCGTGCAGAGCGCGAAGAACTTGCGCGACCGCAAACTTCAGCGCGCCCTGATGCAGTTCTTCAAGCCGGAGAATTACTTCGAGGTTCGCGAAGCTCTCATTCAGGCCGGTCGAGGAGATCTCATTGGCGGATGCGAAGGGCTTATCCCCGCCAATCCACCCAAAGCAGCCATCGAGGCGCGCAGAAAGCAAGCCAACGCCGCTGCGCGAAGCGATTACACGCATTCCGTTGCGAACCCCGTGACGGGAGAAGCTCCTGGCGAGCGACAGGAGCCTCCGCTTGTGAAGAACACCGGTTACCGACCCGGCCGCAAGTCTCAGACGCGCAGAAAGAAGCCCGGCCGCGGGCCGAAACCACGCTAACCAGGAGAAAGCGCATGGCCGAACGCGATCCACGATCAGTCTTCGTCGCCGAGAACGCCAGAATCGCCGAGGCGGTGATCAAACTCCTCGCCGCGGTCGGCATTCCGGCGGAAGTCGCCCAGAGTGGAACTCAAACGACTTCCGACCCGGTCACTGGAATGACCGAAGTACCGGCGGAGGAGTTTGACATCGTTGTGACAGACCCTGCCAAGATGGACGCTGCCAAGTCGCTTCTGGAAACAGCGGAGACCGCGACCGTAGTGAGAGGGATTCGTGATCGCCGCGCCAACCGGACGGGGAACGTCACGGCGCTGTGCGAGGAGTGTGGCAAGTCGTCCGAGTGGCCCGCAACGGCAATGGGAACGACAGAGGTTTGCCCATACTGCGCGAAGTACATGGACATTCCCGACCCCGACGACGAATGGTCCGGGATGGATTTCGGCGCGCCCGAAGAGGAAGATGAAGGGAAGGAATAACGACGAGAATGTGCTTACTGAAACTGGAGGTGGATCATGGTGTCAACTATAGAACCACGAATCGAGATCGACGAACGCATCCGCGAACGGCCCGAGTTGCTGCAAGCCGCGAACGATGCGATGGCGTATCTTGCCCGACACATCGAAGGAGTCTCGCCACCGGCTGTGATTCGGTGGGGCTTCGCTCCACTTGATCCGAACACGATTGAGTTGAGTCTCTCAGACACTTCAGATTTCAGCGACATCGTCGCGAAGAGGCGTCTGGAGGCGCGTCACATGAACGACTCCTACCGGCGCGATGTCTTCGCACTATGGGCATTTAGCGATCTCCTCCATGAACGGTCGAAAAAGAACATGGCACGCATCGATGAGTTGATGCGGCGCATTGACTTTGATGACTTGGGAAGTTCTGATAACGGCCAGAACCAACACCGGAGGACGATGATGGCTGGGAAAACGCCCACGGAACTGAGCGACCTGATCGCGGTTCTGCGTACCGAACTGGAAGTCCTCCGCAAGGATCTCGAATTACTTCGCGGAACATTCGATCGCGCAGAGGTCGCACAACTCCGCGAGCGGCTGGCAAAGGTCGAGTCACTTCTCGCGCTGCTAGACCCCACCGCACTCCTCACGCGTGTCGTCACACTTGAAGAGCAAGTAACCGAACTCAAGAAGTGGCGGGAAGAGCGCGATCGGCGCTGGTGGCAGTTCTGGGTTGGTGCCGGTTTGGTCGGGGTCACGTTCGTCGCGAATCTTGTCATTCAACTCATTCTCCTGTTCTCGCGGAAAATCGGCTGATGTCCTCTCACCTTGCTCCCTTCACTGTTTCCCCCCAAGAAGCCGGTTTCACACTCGCGAAGGTGCTGCGGTCGCGGATCGGTGGAGTGTCGTGGAACGATGTTCGCAAGCTCATCGCGGCTCGGCGAGTGAAAGTCGGCGATGCGATCTGTTCCGATGAAGCCCGCAGGCTTCAGGAAAATGAAGTCGTTGTTCTGCTCGAACACCCCAAGCCACTTCCGCGCGTTGCTCATCCAGATCGGCTGGTAATTCGGCACCTCGACGAACACATCGTCGTGGTCGAAAAACCAACAGGCGTGAACACTGTTCGTCACCCCGCGGAACTGGAGTGGTCCGAGGAGCGCAGGCAACTCGACCCGACGCTCGAAGACCTGACACAGTGGGCCATCGCCAGGCAACTCGACTGCCCCTCACGCGAACTTCCTCGTCTGCGGATTGTTCACCGTCTCGACAAAGAAACAAGCGGGCTGGTTGTGTTCGCTCGATCCGGGCTGGCCGAACGCGAACTCGGATTGCAGTTTCGTAAGCATACGGTCGTCCGCAGATACCTCGCGGTGGTGCCGGGTTTCCTCTCGCCGCAAACGATTCGCTCGAACCTGGTGGAAGATCGCGGAGATGGTCGTCGCGGAAGTACTCAGTTGCCAAAGGTAGGCAAGGAAGCGGTCACACATGTCGCGGTCGAGGAGCGATTGCCCGGTTACACGTTGCTTTCGTGCCGGCTGGAGACGGGCCGCACGCACCAGATTCGCATTCACCTCGCGGAAGCCGGTCATCCGGTGTGTGGCGAAAAAGTGTATCTGAAGAAGCTCAGTGGCGAAGTGATGGAAGACCGCGGCGAAGCCCCGCGCCTCGCTCTCCACGCAACCGAACTGGGCTTTGAACATCCGACGAGTGGCGAACACCTTCACTGGACGATGCCGATCCCTGGCGACTTGCAGAAGTTCGTCGAGAGACTGAAGGGGAAGGCATAGGCGATTAGCAAGTTCACATCACGCCTTCCGAGGGTGGTGTCGGGGGAATTGGTGGGGGAAACAAACCTGAGATCTGGCGCAGAAACGCGACGACTGTGTCTAACCCTCGCTCGCGCCAAACGAACCGTTCGATGTGATGAAATCGCTCGCGGTCCCGACCGGTCAGGTTCAACCATTCGCCGTCATCGACTGTCGTGTTCTCCGGCCAAGGAAGAATCTCTGGTAAGCCCCAGAACCCACAACACTGATCGATAAGATTGATTAGCGTTGGCCATTCACCCTTCTTCAACACTCTCCAGCCGCTGTCTCGTGACTCGATGTCTCGACGGGAGGCGACGAACCAACCATCGCGACCCGCACCATAGACATTGATCGAAAACGTTCCCCCGAAGGCATCGGTTAGCAACAACCGAAACCCCACCTCTGCTCCTTCTGGTAGCTGCAATTGAGCCACGATTCCTCACCGGCAATACTGCCCACTCGACTTGGCTCACTCTACTTGACGATCTTGTACTTCTCGATCTTGCGATCGAGGGTTGAGCGCTCGATGTCGAGGATCTCGGCGGCCTTCGACTTGTTCCAGTCGGTGTGCTTGAGCGTTTCTTCGATGTGGCGCTTCTCCAGGTCTTCAAGCGAGATCGGCGCATAGACCGCGGCACTGGGGCCTCCCACGGGAGCAGCAATATCAAGTTCCGAAAGCCAGATGTCGGCGGCGTCGATCTGCGGACCCAGCCCCAGAGCCACCGCGCGTTCGATCACGTTGCGCAGTTCGCGGACGTTGCCCGGCCAGCGATATGCCTTGAGTTTCTCAAGCGCTGGAGGAGTGAAACCCTTGATCTTGCGGCCGGTCTCGCGCACGAATTTCTTCAGGAAGTGGTCGGCCAACATAGGAACATCGTCAAGCCGCTCGCGCAATGGAGGAACGTCGAGTTGCACCACCTGAAGGCGATAGAACAGGTCTCGGCGGAAGATTCCCGCTCGCACAGCGTCTTCAAGCGGTCGGTTGGTCGCAGCGACCACACGAACATCGACCTTGATCGCGGTATTCCCGCCGACGCGCTCGAATGAATGCCCTTCCAGCACGCGCAGGAACTTCGCCTGAGTGGAGAGCGGCATCTCGCCGATTTCATCCAGGAAGATCGTTCCGCGATCAGCCGCCTCGAACTTGCCGATCATCCGCTCGGTCGCGCCGGTGAAGGCTCCCTTCTCGTGACCGAATAGCTCGCTCTCCAGGAGCGTTTCGGTGAGAGCGGCGCAGTTGAGGCACACGAACGGACTTTCGCGTCTCGGGCTGCTCATGTGGATGGCGCGGGCGACCAGTTCCTTCCCCGATCCGCTTTCTCCGCGAACGAGCACTGTGGCTCGTGTTTCGGCCACGCGCAGGATTTGCGATTCAATCATCTGGAGCGGCGAACTCCGGCCAACCAGTTCGCTCTCAACGCGCAACTGATCGCGCAAAATCTTGTTCTCGACGGACAGATTTACCTGCCTGATGAGTTGATGCCAGACTAGCCCCAGTTGCCGGGCAACCGCGAGCGTGAATTCCAGGTCGTCCGCGTTGAGCGGAGAATGGGCGGATGTGCGGTAGAGGTGAAGCAAGCCGATAATCTGCTCTTCAAACATCACCGGAGCGCAGATCAAGCTCGCGACTTTCAGTTCCGCGATGCTGTCGCGATTCTTCAGCAGCTTGTCGGCCGCGACGTTCTCCGCGAGCACCGCCTGTTTGCTCGATAGTGCCTCGCTGCTGACGAACTGAGAGACCTTGTGGTAAGTTGCCGGTCCTCCGCGAGTGCGATGAACGACCACTTCCAGTTCGCGGGCCTCCTTGAGAGCCAGGACTGCCGCGACTTCGGCTGGTGTTGCTCGAAACACCGCGTCAGCGGCAAGCGCGCAGAGTTCCTCCGGGTTGGTCGCGGCCGCCATGTCCAGAGCCAGTCGGTAGAGCACCGAAACGGCTTGCGGGGGGGCGATCCGGGCTTCGGCACGAACCGTGTCCGCGGGCGGGGCGACATCGGCCGTCGTTGGCTGTTGATAGCGCGTCTGCCCCAGTCGCTTGCGAATTTCCAGCCCTTCGGCTTTCTCCGCGGGACGCGAAGCCATTTTGGGCAATTCGGGTAACTGAGCCATGTCCGCGACGAAAACTAACTTCGTGCGACCAACGCGCACTTCATCAAGCGGACGAAGCGGACGGTCTGAACGGATCGCCTCGCCGTTGAGATGCGTACCGTTGAGGCTGCCCAGGTCGCGGACATGCCAGCCGCCTTCGGAAGTGAACACCTCGGCGTGTTCGCGGCTACACAGGTCGTCTCGTAACACGAGGCGATTGGTCGGTGCGCGGCCGAGCGTGTACCGCGTGCCATCGTGCAGCGGATAAACGTCTCCGAAGCCGTCATCGCGGCGCGCGACGAGAAAAGCACTGGGTGAGGGTTGAGTCATGAGTCAGGATCGAACACCACGAGGGAGTCTCACTTCACCATAGGAGCCGACAGCCCTGCCTTGCAAGCGCGAACCGGCTCACGGCTGGCGAAAGTCGAATCTCGGCGACACGCAAAAGCTGCTTGCGCGGAAATATGGGCGATTGGCACGCGAACCAATGTGGATTGCTCCTGCGGATTCTCTGGTGTCACCAGCTTACCACGGAAGCAGATCAATCATGAGGTAGACGATAACACCAAACGACACCAGCGCGAACACGAGCGCTACGGGGCTGACCGGCTCGTTCTCCAGTCGCACGTTTGCCTCTGGCGGGGGAACCGAGATGCCGGGATATTCGGGCTTCCACTCCGAAGTTTCCGCGCGCTCCGAATTCGTCGCCTGACTCCCCTTCCCCGCGTCTGTTGCTTTGCGAAGTGGTTGCGCTGTTGCTCGACTTGTCCAGAGAGCCACTGTTCCGAAAAGCATGAGCGAAAACGACACGAGTAGCAGAATTGGAGGTGTGTGCTGTTCGCCCTCTGGTGGGAGCTTGAGCGTCAACGCCAGGAAGATGGCGAGGCCATTGTTCAGCGTGTGCAGCAGGATCGGCATCCAGATGGATCGAGTCGCGAGGTAGACGAAGTGCAGGTACGCGCCCATCAGCGCGATGATAAGAACCTGCGACGGATCGAGGTGCATCACGGCGAAGAGGACAGAGGTGAGAACAACTCCCGCGAGCAAGCCATAACGCGCGGAGAGTCCCCGACCGAGGAATCCGCGACACCACAGCTCTTCTACAAGGCCCGGCCCAAGCGCAACGGCCATGAACGTGAGCGGCCAGGGGAACTTCCCGAAGATGCCGCTGAGCGATTCGAGAGCCACGGGGGGCTTGAGTCCGGTCACTTCAACGAAGAACTCTTGAATCGCGCCGGTAAGGAAAATGAACCCAGGCACGAGCAACAGGACAATCACCACATGCAACCGGGCCGGGGCACGCACAGCGAGCTGCCGCTTCCAGTCAGGCCCGACGCGGCGCGGAACAACGATCAGGATCATCCCGAGCGAAACGAACTGAGCCGCGAGCATTCCACTCGCCAGCGACTGCCCGATCTCGAAGGGCACTTCCGGGCGCTTCTGACCATCCGGTGTTTTGGAATCAATCGACTTGCCCAACCCTGCAAACTGCTCATCGACGAACGCGCCAGCATCAGGAGCGCGAAGCGCATAAAGTCCGAACACCACACACACACCGACAACCGCGCCGAACACTTGACCCGCGAGAAAGACCCCACACCAGATCGCTGCTTCCAACAAACCAGGACCGGGTTTCGACGGAGCCGCGGGCCGAGCCACTGCATCTGGTGGTCGAAGGACTAGCGGCGGATCGTTGGCTCGCTCGCTCATGCTGCGCTCGTCAATACTGCAGCCAGCCCTTGAACTCCAGCCATTGCAGAATCCACGGATTGCGCCACGGGTTCCACGCGGGGTAGAACACGCTGAAGATGCTCGCTCCGAGCAACACGGCACACACCAGCCGACCGACTGTGCTCCGAGACAGCCGATCCGCGATGGGCGGGACTGCCAACACCCATAGCGGAATCAGCCAGAAGAGCCAGCGCGGGCCGCTCGTGTTCCCGCCATAGTTGTAGCTCTGTGTTCGCGTCAGGTAGAAGCAAAACACAACAAGCGAGACAACGAGAGTCATCGCCGCGAACAACTCCATCGTCCAGCCGGAGCCTTTCGGCTTGCCGGAGAGAACGTTACGCACATCGGGCGCGCTCTTGATACCCAGTCCGAGCAACCCACCGAGAGCGAGGAACCACACCGGAGTGAGACTGAACCAGCCATGATGCCCCAAGAGCAAGTGGAAGGCGTACACGCTCGTCGGTTCGTCGTTGAAGTCGAGTCCCTTCGCCTCCGGCGTTCCGATCTTCGACCAGTGACTTCCTTCGTACCGATACCACTCGCTGCCAAACTTCTCGTAGACCGGCTCGAATGTTCCCAGTGCGATGTAGTTGCATCCATAGAGGGCGAGGAAGGGAACGAGTGCGCACGGCACAAAGAACAGAAGCGTGTTCCGCGCGTGTGCGATAAGGAGCGGAACACCAAGAGCCGCGACAAACGAGAGCGCTGGCAACTCGAAGGTCGCGGCGAATGATGCGAAGAACCCGCAGATTGCGTAACCCGCGGGGGTCATGTCGCGATTCTCGATGATTGCCTTCAACAGTGGGTAACTCGCGAACAGGATGCAGAACGCGGCCGGTGAGTGATTGTTCAGCGTGCCCGAGAAAGTCGTCAGGAAGGTTCCGATTGCCGCAGTGGTGAACGCGAGCAGCTTGCCGAAGTCGGTCTTGCCAATGCCGTCGATGAGCCGACCGAGCAGAACCAGATACACCGCAAAGGGAATCACGTTCCAGGTGAGTACGATTGTGGGGATGACCAGCCAGCGATCACGCACGATGTCCCATCCGAGAGCGCGGTTCAGTAGCCAGTATTGACCCGCGACTATCGTGGACATCAGCGGAGGCTTACTGGAATAGAACTCTTTCGTTTCGGGGTTCAGCACGACATCGACGCTCTGGAAGACAGGGTCCGTTTTGATCCCTTTGTCCTTGAAAGCCTTCGGGTTGTTCGGATCGGGATAGGTGCGCTTGCCGATCACATACGTTCCATCGTGAACCAGCGCGCGGACGGTCGCCCAGCGGGATTTGTCGTTTGAACTGAAGGTGGGCACCGGCTCAGGCCGCGAAACGGGCCATTTACGACCCTTCTCATAACCGTAGCCGTCCTTCTCCTTTTCCGGTGGCTTGAAGCGGCTCGGTTCGTACACGTTCTCGCCGCCGCCGACCTTCGCGGCCGCTATCGCGACTGCCGCAGAGATGAGCAACAGGAACGCGGATCGGCGAAGGTCAGAGACTTCAGCGGGCATCACTCAAGATCCTACGTCAAGGAGTTTGATCGGAGACGCTATACGGAGTCTGGTCGAGCCACTTGCGGGCGACAGTCATCTCGGCCAGCAACCCCGCGAGCAAACACTGAACACCGAGCAGGCCGAAGCCAACCGAGAGAATCAGCGCAACCATCTGAGTGAACGGCCCAGCCCCCGCGCCCGCTTCGATCTGACGCACGAGGAGATTCACCAGCAGCAGGAAGAAGCCAAACATCGCAATCGCGATGAAACTCAGCCCCCAGGCTCCGATGAGGTGCATTGGTCGGCGACCAAAGCCCGTGAGCAAGCGGATCGTCAGCACGTCGAGTGCGCCCTTGATGAACCGCTTCCAGCCGTATTTCGACTGCCCGTACTTCCGCGCGCGGTGTTGGATCACCAGTTCGCCGACCCTGTACCCGCGCGCGAACGCCAGCACCGGCACGAAGCGATGCAACTCGCCGTACAGATAGACTTCCTTCAACACTTCAGAGCGGTACGCCTTCATCCCGCAGTTGTGGTCGTGCAGATGAACGCCCGTCAGCACGCTGAGGAATTTGTTGAACACGCGGCTGGGGAAAACCTTGTGCCACGGATCGTGGCGGACTTTCTTCCAGCCGTTCACGACATCCAGCCCGCCGCGCAGAGCTTCCAGAAAGTGCGGAATCTCGTGTGGATCGTCCTGAAGGTCCGCGTCCATCGTGAGTACAATCGTTCCGCGCGCGCTGGCGAATCCAGCAGCGAGCGCTGCGGCTTTCCCGAAATTGCGCCGAAACTTGATTCCGCGCACGCGATCATCGGAGGCAGCAAGTTCGCGAATGATCTCCCACGAACCGTCCTTGCTCCCATCGTCGATGAAGATCATTTCCACACGCTCCGGCAGAGTCTTCGCGACTTCGCTAATCTCCTGATGCAGCGCAGCGAGGCTCTCCCGTTCGTTGTAAACGGGAATCACAAGCGAGAGTAAATCGGAAGTGGGCGCGGAGTCATTCATTCGGCTTCTCGGCGTGCTGAACAGGAGGCGGGAGGGCGGGCTTCTTCGCGTAGAGTAGAAGTCCGAGGGCGACTTCCGCGATAGTCCACGTCAATCGAACCACCAGAGCAACGACAATCGCCATCCCCACGGCTGAACTGTCTACGTCCCTCACCCTCCTCGCAACGTCGGGGCCGACCAAACCCGCGAAGCGCGGAGTGAGAGCCGCGACGAGCACAAACTCGCGCACGCCCAATCCACCCGGTGCAACCACAATGACGAAGCCCGCGACATAGGAGAGAGCGACCGCGGCCAGTTCCGCGGCATAAGCCTCCGCGTTCAACTCCGGAGGGTTTGGCACCAGGGCGCGGATCGTCAATCCGAGACTTAACGCCAACAGACAGTATCCACACGCCCCGTGCAAGAGTCCTTGTGCCAGAAGGAAGACGGACGGAGCGGGGAGCGGTCGGGCATCCGGCCCGCGGCGCTTCTTGGCGATTCGAGCCGCGTATTTGTTGAGCACTCCTAACCCAATGGGCAGAGCCGCGACCGCGAAGAGAGCTGTCGTTCGGCCGGAAATCTCTGGCGGCAACACGCCAAGCGCCGGCAGGAATAGCACACCCAACAGCGCGCCGGCCGCCATGCTCGTGAGCGTTTCGTAGACCGCGGTCACCGCAACGGGAACCGGGTGTCCACCAAAGTAGCGGAGCATTCCGATTCGCATCAGAGGCACCGCAACCTTCCCCGGTATGTACTTCCCAAACTGACTGACGTAGTACGTCCGCAAGCCAATCCACCACGATACATGAACGCCCTCGTAGTGCAGCAACCGTACCCAGAAGGTCGCCCAGCAGAAGTGCGCGAATAGATAGAGCAGCCCGGCGGGAATCAGCAACTCCACCCGCGGTGAAAACTGCACGGGTGGCATCTTCTGAAGCACATTGACGAAGTACATCACCACGCCAACGATGATCACGATGGCGAGCGCTGACTCGATTGCCAACACCAGTTTTTTGCGCGGAACCGACGACATGAGCGGATTCTACGAGACGGTATGAGAAACGGCTTGAGTGTGGTCCGCTCGCTCCGCGAGCGGTTCTGAACACACCGCTCGCGCGCGAGTGGACCACACTACAGAACGAGCCTCCGTTGTCGCGGAGAGATCGGTCTGATAGGTTCAATTCGTAAGAGGAACCTCACAAATGACTACCGAGAACACGCCTCCGGCACCAGACCAACCGACTCCGGCGGCTCCGGCCCAAACAGAGTCAGCGCCTTCCGCTGAGACACCAGCGGCTGTATCGCCTCCGGCACCAACAGCGGAAACTCCGAAGCCAGCCGCACCGCCCGCGGCTCCCGCGCCGAAAGGGCCGCCACAAGGCGGTCAGCGCCGGGGTGGGCCGCCAGGACGCTCGTTCGGGCGCGGACCGGGTCGCGGGGGCGACCGACCGAACCGTAGCGACAAGCCATACAACCCCGGTGGAGCGCCTCCACAACTCGGAGTGCGCGACTTTGCCGCGCTCAAGCCCAACAATCGCGAACTTGACCAGCTTATTGAGGACGAACTCAATCAGGCGATGGCCGGCTTCGATGTGGAAGCGAGCGTTGCACAGGCGGAGACCGTCCAGAAGCCCCAAGCGGCCGGGACCGCGCCCGGTGGCCGGAAGGTTGGCGTCATAGTCGGCATTCACGGGAAAGATGTGTTCGTTGAAGTGCCCGGCGGGCGCAGTCAAGGCGTGCTTCCGATCACGCAATTTGAAGGCCGCACGCCGGTCATCGGCGAATCGGTCGAGTTCGACATCGACCACTACGACGCGGCCAACGGGCTACTCGTCCTGACGCGCGAAGGCTCCGTGCAGTCAGTTCAAGACTGGTCGCAGTTTACTTACGGAATGATTGTCGAGGCGCGCGTTACGGGCACGAACAAGAACAAGACCGGGCTGACGGTCGAGGTGAACGGCATCAAGGGATTCCTGCCCGCCAGCCAACTCGACATGTACCGCGTGGAGAATATCGACCAGTTCGTTAACCAGCGGCTCAAGGTGATGGTTGCGGAAGTCAACCCCGCGGAGCGCAATCTGATTGTTAGCCGGCGCGCGGTGATGGAGCGGGAACGGCAGCAGAAGGCCGAGCAGTTCTGGCAGACGATCCAGGAGGGGCAAGTTCGCAAGGGAATCGTCAGGAGCGTGAAGCCGTTCGGCGCGTTCGTTGATCTCGGAGGAGCGGACGGGCTGATTCCAGCCTCGGAATTCTCCTGGCAGCGAGTCAACGACCTCAACGAGTTCGTCAAAATCGGGCAAGAGGTTGAGGTAAAGGTCAACCGGGTCGATTTTGAAGCGCGAAAGATCGGCCTTTCGATGAAGCAACTTACCGTCAGCCCGTTCGAGGAATTCGCGAAGCGCGTGAAGGCCGGAGCGCGGATGAGCGGGAAAGTGTCGCGGATCGCGGACTTCGGAGCGTTCGTGGAACTCGAACCCGGCGTTGAAGGCTTGATTCACGTCTCGGAACTCTCGACTCAGCGAGTCCGCCGAGTGCGCGACATCGTGAGCGAGGGTCAGCAAGTGGAAGTGGAAATCCTCAGCGTCGATCCCGCCGCCCGGCGAATCGCTCTGAGCCTCAAGCGGATCGCGCAGGAGAAGGAGAACGCCGAGGACGCGGATGCTGAAGCCGAACGGCTGGCCGACCTGAAGGCCGCGGAGGAGATGATGGCCAACCGGCCGGTGAACCCGAATCTGCGCGGAGGAATCGGAAGCGCAACGAAGTCGGAGGAGAGTCCGGAGTAGGCGCATGGAGTGTGCCTACTACTTTGGTCGGCGTATACTAACGCGGTCTATTCATCACTCACGAGAGACCGCCGAATGGCCGACGACCGCGCGCCAACCGCCCGTTCGCCCCGCGAACTGGCGGCACTGCTCGATTCTCTTCAAGCGAACATCGGCAAGGTGTTTCTGGGCAAGCCCGAAGTCGTGCGGCTTGCGGCGGTCGCCCTCCTTGCCGATGGTCACCTGCTGCTCGATGATGTGCCAGGGGTCGGCAAGACGCTGCTCGCAAAGGCGCTGGCGCGCAGTCTGGCGTGTAAGTTCCATCGCATCCAGTTCACCCCCGATCTGCTCCCCGGCGACCTGATCGGTGTCACAGTCTACCGCGAGCAAACCGGGCAGTTTGTCTTTCAGCCCGGCCCGCTGTTCGCTGAAGTCGTGCTGGCGGACGAGATTAACCGATCCACTCCGCGCACCCAGTCAGCACTGCTCGAATCGATGAGCGAGCGGCAAGTGACCGTGGATGGCACAACACACCGGCTTGGCCCGCCGTTTCTTGTTGTCGCGACACAGAACCCGCACGAGTTCGAGGGCACTTACCCACTGCCAGAGAGTCAGCTCGACCGCTTCCTGATGCGTGTGAAGATCGGATACCCCAACCGCGAAGCCGAGCGCGCAATTCTCACACAGCACCGCACCGGCGAGCCGGTCGACCATCTCGAACCCGTCCTTCAGCCTGCGGACATCCTCGCGATGCAGGCGCACGTTCGGGATGTTCGGATCGATCCGGCAATCGCGGAGTACATTCTCGATCTCGTCGCCGAGACTCGCAGACATGCTGAACTGGCTCTCGGAGCTAGTACCCGCGCTGCGCTTGCGCTCTATCGAGGCGCACAAGCCTTCGCGGTGACTGAGGGGCGCGATTATGCAGTCCCGGATGATGTGAAAGTGCTCGCGGAGCCGGTTCTGGCTCACCGCCTCATCACCCGAAGCTGGGCAGCGGGCGGTCACCCCGATGCGGCTCCTGTCGTTCGCGAAGTCTTGAGCAAGCTCAAGGTGCCGACATGAAACGTGAGACTCAGCCGGCGAATAGCGCACGCCTGCGGCTCACCAACTCCGGGGTGCTCTGGCTGTTCGTTGCCATTGGGGTCGGCGCGCTCGCCTGGTACAAGAGCATCAATCTCGTTTTGCTCGTCGTTTACGCGATGGTTGCGCTCCTGATACTCAACGGGTTTATCGCGTGGGTCTCCGTTCGGCGCACGCGAGCGGCTCGAATCGCAATGCCGCCGGTCTTCGCGGGCGAACGGGTTGAAACAGGCGTCACGGTCACCAATAGCTCTTCCCATCCAGCGACAGTGACTGTCGAGGATCGCGTCGGCGGGCAATCCATCATGTTCCTGGCCTACCGCGTGCCGGGTCGAACAACCATCGCTTGCACTACATCGCGCCTCTATCCCGCGCGCGGCCGGTTCACGGCACCGGTTATCCTCTCGTCCGCGTTCCCGTTCGGCTTCCTCAACTGCGAGCGACCGTGCGAGTCCGGCGAGATCATCGTCCTTCCCCGGTTGGGAGTTGTGGATCCCGGTGGATTACGTCGGTGGATGATGCGTCAGTCCGGGGGCGATGGACGCAGTCGCCGGGTGCTTCGGCGCGTAACTACCGACCATGCGGATGTGCGCGGAGTGAGACCGTACCGACCAGGTGATCCGATTCGAGCCATCCACTGGCGCACATCCGCCCGTCGGGGCGAATTAATGGTGCGCGAGTATGACCTGGCCCCTTCACCAGAACTTGTCCTGGTGGTCGAGCCGTGGGTGCCGACAACTCCCACCGAGCGCGATTGCGAACAGCTCGAAGCCGCTCTGAGCCTTGCAGCGACCATCGCCATCACCTGGCGCCGGGCGTTTGATAGTGTGGTGACGCTCATTGTCCTCGGTGCCGGTTCAACTGTTGTTCCGATGGTGGGAACCGCAACCTCGGAAGAATCGCTGCGAGATTTTCTCGCTCCACTTGCGGACACGGCAGGCGTCACGGTGACAGAATTGCCCTCACCCGGCGCGTTCACGCAACACATTGCCGTTGGTGCCCGGTTGGTGGTGAGCAGTCGGCCGAACTCGCCCACCGCCACCGCACTGACCCGATCCACCGGCAAGCCGTTTGTTGCCATCAGCCCCGTTGAGCGAGTAGCGTGGTATCAGCCGCCCAAGCCAGAGGACAAGTTGCGGTAGTCCCGCCTTGCCGAGGCGGTTTTCAGAGTAGTCATCACGCTCCGCGTGATGCCGCCGCGAAGCGGCGGAGTGAAATACGCATCACGCTCCGCGTGATGACTACTCTGAAAACCGTGCCGCCGCTCGGCAAGCGTCACTACCTGAGTGCAAGCCATGCCGACAGAGGCGACATTTCGGTTCAGCACATACCTGACGCTGGCCTTCGCGTGCGTGGTGATCGGGTACGCGGAGTATGAGTTACTTCCCGAAGTCGCAGTGTTCGCGGGACTGGCCGTCATTGGGCTGGGCGTGTTGTACTTCCTGGAAAGTCGCGTGGTTCTGTTGTCGATTCCCGCCGCGAACAGGCTGGGTGGAGCGACCGGGCTGGTGTTTCTGGCGTGGGCGGGCTACCGCATCAAGCGCGAACTGGACACTTACGAATTAGGCAACACCGGCTGGCACATGCTGATGGTAGCCATGCTCGGCCCGTTATTGATGATGTCGATTGTGGCGAAGGTCGCTCGCGGGGAGAAGCACGCGGGTGATTACTGGTTCTTGCACGGAGCTGCTTTGACGGGAGTGGGATTGTCTGCAGCGCTGGCTCAAGATGCGGTGTGCTTCGTCCTCATCGGGCTGTATTTGCTCACGGCGATCTGGAGTTTGGCGCTCTTCCACCTTCACCGTGCATCCGGAACCGTCCCGCGCATTCCCGACAAGACCGGCAAACCCGCGCCGGCCGCTGTTGCGGTCACTTCCGAGGACTACGGCCGCAGTATGGGGTTTCGGACCGCGTTCATCTGGACCGTTGTCGCTGCTGTGGTTGTAGTTCCGATTTATTTGCTCACTCCGCGCTCGGATGCCGAGAAAGCAGAGTTCGGTAAGCCGCGGATCGAGATTGGCTACGCAGCCGATCAGATGGTGGACTTAAACCGCACTGGTTCGCTCAACACGAACACGGAAGAGGCATTCGAGGTGACCGCGACCTACCCCGATGGCCGTCCGAAAACTGATCTCAGTCCCAATCAGCGCTGGCGTGGAGCGACTCACCTGCGGTATCTGAACGGGAAATGGTTGCCCGAAGGGCAACTCCCCGTGATCGCACCGCTGGCGAGCAACGAGGGTGTGTGGGCTCCTCCGAGGCTTGGCCCTGACCAATTCATTCTGGCGTTCAATGTCCCCACGAAAGTGAAATCGCCTGTATTTGCTGACCCAATCAGGTGGGTGCCGCGACAATCGCCGCCGATAGCCGTGAGCGCAGGCGGGTTCCTCCGCGGCTGGATGCCCGTTGCCGATGGCTCCTTCTTCGATCCACTTGCGCCTCCACACAGGCGAATGTTCCGTTACATCCAGGTTTACCGGGTTGGCGAGGATCCCGATCTTGGTTCTGGGTTTCGGCTGGTTCCTGGGCAGGATGAAATACTCAGCGCGCTCCGAAGGAACCCAGTCCCGCGTGTGACGGAGTACGCGGACCGACTGATTGCCCAGATGATCGCGCGAGGCGAATTACCCAAGGAGAAGGAAGACTGGCAGGACCAGAGGACACTGCTCCCGAAGCAACAGTACCACGATGTCATTGCGCGAGCGTTCAGCGCCCACCTCGCAACCACACCCACACTGCGCTATACCACCAACCTCAAGCGAGAGAAAACGAACGTCGACGCGGTGGAAGATTTCCTCTTTCACGTCCGGTCGGGCCACTGCGAACGATTCGCTTCGGCTCTGGTTCTGCTGCTGCGCTCGCAAGGCATCCCCGCGGTCTATGTGCTGGGTTTCAAGGGTTGTGAACATCAAGGTGATGGTCGGTACATCGTCAAGCAGGAACACGCACATGCCTGGGTCGACGCTCTGGTGAGTAAGCCCGGTCTAGAGGGGAGACTTGGTGGGCCGGAGATCCGGGTGTATCACTGGCTCAGTCTCGACCCAACTCCGGGCGGAGCAGATCCAACTGAATCCGACAACTCCTGGTGGGACACCGCCAGTTCGTGGGTGCAGACGCGGTTTGATTCTTACGTGAGAGATTACACTCCCGCCCAGCGTCAGAAAGCGCTCTCGGAGTTCGTTGAGTGGTTGAAGCGACCGGCAACGATCCTCGGAGTGGGCACGGGGCTTGCGCTGGTGCTTGGGGTTATTGTTGCTCGCCGCTGGCGACGACGCGAGCGGACACCCGAACCGGAACCGGCGCCCGAATCGACGCGCTGGTTCGGCGAGTTGGTGGCACTGCTCGCTTCTCATGGGTTCGTGCCCGCGCCAGGAGATACTCCGCGAGAGTTTGCCGAAGCAACAGCCGTGGTTCTTCGCCAACGGCCAGGTTGCGCGCAGGTCGCGGAGGTTCCGCTGGCGTGGGCGGAAGCGTACTATCAAGATCGGTTCGGGAGCGTCCCACCATCCGATGCGCGACTGGCCGAACTCGAAGCCGGGCTGGACTCACTCCGGCGCGCTCTGGCCTCGGGAGGAGCATTTTCATGACCACTACCGTGAAGCGATTGCGGATCGAAACGTCCGTCGTGATCGCAATCGACATCCAGGACAAGCTCCTGGTCAAGATCCCAACTGGCCCCGCGATGGTCCGCAACGCCGGGTTTGTGCTCGATGTGGCCAATGTGCTTGGGATCCCAGTTCGGGGAACGGAACAGTATCCAAAGGGGCTTGGCCCGACAAACGCGGAGATTGCGCGCCGGCTCTCACCGAACCTGCCAGCCAAGACAGCGTTCAGTTGTTGCGGGGCCGGAACGTTTCTTGAAGAACTCGAAATGCTCCGCCGGCCGAATGTCGTGCTGGTCGGGATGGAAACGCACGTCTGCGTGGCTCAGACAGCGCTCGATTTGCTCAACGCGGGCTTACACGTGTTCCTGCCGGTTGATGCTCTCGCGGCCCGCGGAGCAATCGATCACGACACCGCTCTTCGCGGAATGGAACAGGCCGGTGCTGTGCTGACCACAGCGGAGGCCATCGCCTTCGAGTGGCTGGGAGATTCCTCTCACCCGCAGTTCAAGGCGGTCAGTGCGCTGGTCATTGCCCGGAGCCAGTGATCGGTCATCAGTTATCAGTTATCAGTTATCGAGTCTCAACTCGGAAGAGGCTCCTTGCGTCTGACTCGACGACTGATTACTGATAACTGATAACTGTCTCCTGACTCCTGACTCCTGGTGCCCAGATGAGCATTCCCGGCCAACTTTCTCCCGCTCCTCGTCTGCTGCTTGGTCCTGGACCGAGCGACGCGCATCCGCGTGTACTCTCCGCGATGACGACTCCGCTGTTGGGTCACCTCGACCCGCAGTTTTTGGAGTTGATGAACGACACGCAGACGATGTTGCGTGATGTCTACCAGACGAAGAACACGCTCACGTTCCCTGTCTCCGCGACCGGCATGGCGGGGATGGAAACGTGCTTCGTGAACCTCGTGGAGCCGGGCGACAAGGTGGTTGTGTGTGAGAAAGGCTATTTCGGGAACCGAATGACGGATGTCGCGAGCCGCTGCGGCTCAAAGCTCACCGTGTTAAGTCAGCCCTGGGGGCAAGTATTCGACCACGATCAGATTCGTGACACGCTCAAGAATGTACGCCCGAAGGTGCTGGCCATCGTTCACGCCGAAACCTCCACCGGCGCGCTTCAGGACATCTCGCAGCTTGGCAAGCTCTGCCACGAGTTCAACACGCTCTTGATCGCGGATTGCGTCACGTCGTTGGGGTGCATTCCGGTGAACCTCGACGAGTGGGAAGTGGATGCCGCGTACAGTTGCTCGCAGAAGGGCTTGAGTTGCCCGCCGGGATTGTCTCCGATCAGCTTCAGCGCCCGCGCGGTGGACGCTCTGAAGGCCCGCAAGTCGAAGGTGCAGAGCTGGTATCTCGATCTTACCTCGATTCAGAGTTACTGGAGCGGAGACCGCGCGTATCACCACACCGCGCCCATCACGATGATTTACGCTCTGCGCGAAGGTCTTCGTCTGGTGCTGGAAGAAGGACTTGAAGCTCGCTTCGCGCGTCACGTGCGGAATCACGTTGCGCTCAAAGCCGGGCTTGGCGCTCTGGAGCTACCTTACATCGCGGCTCGCGGATGCAGGCTCCCGCAACTCAACGCGGTGCGTATTCCCGAGGGAGTGGATGATGTCGCGTGCCGGAAGCGCCTGTTGAATGAGTTCGGCATTGAAATTGGCGGCGGGTTAGGCGAGTTCAAGGGGAAAGCGTGGCGAATTGGGCTAATGGGTTACAACAGCCGACCGAGCAGCGTGTTCCAGGTTCTTGCGGCTTTGGAGCAAGTCCTGCGCGGCGCGGGTGTGAAGTTAACGCCCGGCAGCGGAATCGCCGCTGCCGAACGAGCATATGTGGGGTGAATCGCAGGTATTCACGGCTCCGGCAAATTCTCGCTAACCCGGACGGTTGACCGGCGAAGTATCTGTGAAGGCTCAGTCTTGCGCTGGCAAGAAGCCGACCGCGTGATACACTCTGTACACCTTCTCACTATTTTTGGAGTCGCCATGTTTGAACGCATCTCAAACGGATTTGCGCTTGCGCGCAGTACCTGGGGAGTTCTGATCAAGGACAAGCACTTGCTCGTGTTCCCGGTCGTCAGCGGGTTCCTCTTCCTGTTGGTGGTCATCAGCTTCGCGATCCCGATGGCGACGTTGATCGACTGGAACGCCGTCGGCCAGCAAATGAAGCAGAACAACAACAGGCCGCCGGTGTGGATGTACGCGATTTCCTTCCTGTTCTACTTCTGCACCTACTTCGTGATTATCTTCTGCAACTCCGCGCTCATCAGTTGCGCTCTGTTGCGCTTCAATGGCGAAACTCCGCGGGTCAGCGATGGCTTCAAGATGGCCCTCGCGCGGTTGCCGCAAATCTTCGCCTGGGCGCTTGTCTCGGCGACGGTTGGCGTACTCTTGAAGGTCATCGAGAACGCTCACGAGAAGGCGGGCTACTTCATCGCCGCGATCATCGGCACCGCGTGGTCAATCATGACGTTCTTCGTCGTACCGGTGCTGGTGGTGGAGAAGGTTGGCCCAGTCGATGCGGTCAAGCGGTCGGTCGCGCTGATTCGCAAGACGTGGGGAGAGGCTCTGGTCGGCAAACTCGGGCTGGGCTTCATTCTGTTCCTGTTGGCGATTCCGGTGATCCTGCTCTTCGTGGCGGGCATTTACCTCGTGGCATCTGGAATGACGGTTCCCGGAGTTGCGCTCATCGTTGCTGGAGCCATCGCTCTGCTTCTTCACATGGCGATTAGCGCAGCGCTGCACACGATTCTGCTCGCGGCTCTCTATCAGTACGCGGCCGATGATCGCGTGCCGGAAGGCTTTGACCGAGACGTGATGGAAGGCGCTTTCGCTCAAGCTCCGAGCAAGTAATCAGATCAGAGCCGGAAGCGTCAGCGACGGGGTTCGTCTTTCAAACCCCAAGTAATCAGATCAGAGCCGGAAGCGTCAGCGACGGGATTTCAAACCCCGTCGCTCACGCTTCCGGCTCTGACTTGTTAGAAGCGTCAGCGACGGGGTTCGTCTTTCAAACCCCGTCGCTCACGCTTCCGGTTCTGGCTTGTTAGTATCGCGTTTCCAGGCCGAGTACCAGCCCTTGTACCCAGAAGTCGGAGCGAGTGAGGAGCCGAAGAGGTCGGTCGGCGTTGAGGACGGGAGGGCCTCCACTCACGAGCGGAATCTGAGCCGGGTTGAGCGTGCGGTCGATCTGGTCGCCCGGTCGCACTGCATCGCTCAGGTAGAGGAAGCTGTAGCCGAAGTAGATGCGTCCGGCTTCTCCCACACGAAGTCCCACCTTCAAGCTGCCTTCCGGCAGCACCGCGAACACACCGTTGGCCGTACGGCCCGCGCTCGATGGTTGCACGAAGATTCCGCTTCCTCCGAATGTGCGCATAACCGGCAGCGGATTGCCCGGAGTCAGCAGGTGAGTCATTCCTTCGAGTTTCACGACTTCGTAAGTTTGCCCGAACGCAATCTTCGCGGTCAGTTCGCAAAACACCGGGCCGTGGTTCACGTC